>NZ_JBFHGC010000356.1:0-3086 GCF_041583315.1 Ilyobacter sp.
GGTCATAGATATAGATCAGAGTCCCATAGGAAGGACTCCCAGATCAAATCCGGCCACTTATACCAAAATTTTTGACGATATAAGAAACCTTTTTGCAGAAACAAAAGAATCTAAGATTCGTGGATACAAAAAAGGAAGGTTCTCTTTCAATGTAAGGGGTGGAAGATGCGAAGCCTGCCAGGGAGCAGGGATAATAAAAATAGAGATGAATTTCCTGCCGGATGTCTATGTAGAGTGTGAAGTCTGCAAGGGAAAAAGATATAACCGTGAGACGCTTGAGGTAAATTATAAAGGAAAGAATATATCTGATGTGCTGGGAATGAGTGTAGGGGACGCCTATGAATTTTTTCAGAAGATACCGTCTCTTGAGAGGAAACTAAAAGTACTTATGGAAGTGGGACTGGATTATATAAAACTAGGTCAGCCTGCTACCACTCTTTCTGGTGGAGAAGCTCAGAGGATAAAGCTAGCCACGGAGCTATCAAAGGTAGCCAGGGGGCACACTGTTTATATCCTGGATGAACCTACAACAGGTCTTCATTTTGAGGATATCAGAAAACTCCTTGAGGTACTGAACAGGCTGGTAGATAAGGGGAATACGGTAATTGTGATAGAGCACAATCTCGATGTGATCAAAACAGCAGACCATATAATCGATATCGGACCTGAAGGAGGAGACGAAGGAGGAAGAGTAATAGCAGTGGGAACACCTGAAAAGCTAATTCAGATAGAGGAAAGCTATACAGGGCATTATCTGAAAAAAGTAATGAAATAAATTTTATAATATTAGATTTACAGTCAAAATTAATAATATTTTTAGGGGTGGGATAATTGGAGAAGAGATTTGGTGCATTTAATGGTGTTTTTCTTCCGACTTTTTTGACTATAATAGGTGTAATTTTTTACCTTAGATTTGGATGGGTAGTTGGTAATGCAGGGACTCTGGGGACAGTGAGTATAGTCGTACTGGCTCATGTGATAACTATCTCTACTGCACTATCCATGTCTTCTATAACAACTAATATGGATGTCAAAGGTGGGGGTGCTTATTATCTCATCTCCAGGAGTCTGGGGCTAGAGATAGGAGGGAGTATAGGTATACCACTATACCTGTCTCAGGTAATATCTGTAGCCCTTTATATACTGGGGTTTGTAGAGTCGGTAAAGATGATATATCCATCTGTAAACGACAAGTTTATTGCCCTTGCAGTAACTGTGATAATAGGTATAATTTCTGCTGTAGGAGCCGACCTGGCTGTAAAAACACAGTATGTGGTTTTCTCAGTAATAATTCTGTCTCTGGGAACCATAGCTATATCGGGTAACTACGATATAGTGCCTGTATCCCTAGGAAGTTTTTCTGCCAGTGGTAACTACTGGAAAGCCTTTGCAGTATTTTTCCCGGCGGTAACTGGGATACTGGCAGGAGTAAGTATGTCCGGGGATCTAAAAAATCCGAGAAAGGACATACCAAAAGGGACCCTTGCAGCCATAGCCGTTACTTTTATCATCTATCTTGTCCAGATATTCTGGCTCGGAATGAATGTTTCCGAGGAAGAACTTCTGAACAATAAACTGATAATTATATCCAAAACGAGATTTCCGATTTTTGTAATCGGAGGAATATGGGCAGCAACATTGTCATCGGCACTTGGAAGTATGGTAGCAGCTCCGAGAACCATGATGGCCCTGTCAAAGGACAGTGTATTTCCAAAAATTTTCGGAAGAGGAAGCGGGAAATCAAATGAACCCAGAATAGCTTCACTTGTTAGCTTTATAATAGCAATTGTATTTATAATTAAGGTAAACTTGGACTTTGTGGCTCCTGTAATAACCATGTTTTTTCTCAACACCTATGGTGCCATAAATACTGTGGCAGCCTTGGAAACTCTGGTGGGGAATCCTAGCTACAGGCCTACATTCAAGACTCCCTGGATTATATCCCTCATAGGGGCTCTAGGGTCATACAGGGTTATGTTTTTGATAAATTCCAATGCCACAATAATCTGCCTGGCTTTTACTATGTGTATCTATCTCTATCTCAGTAAAAAAAATATAAGCAGAACCTGGGGAGATCTGAGAGACGGAGTCCTGGTATCTATAATAAGGGTATGTCTTCTCAAACTGAGGTTCAATCCTAAAAAAGAAAAAAACTGGAAGCCTGATATTCTTGTTTTTTCAGGAGAACCGGAAAGCAGAAGTGACTTAGTTTATCTGGCACAGCAGTTTTCAAAGGGTAGGGGTATAATAACCCTTGTGCACTATATTTTCGGGAGAATAGAGGATAAAAAAGAAGAAGTAGAAGATGCAAAAGGAGTCTTGGAAAGATATATAAGAGATAATAGCCTCAATGCATTTTCAGAGGTGGTGGTAGGTTCAGATATGGCTGCCACTATGGAGAAAACCGTCCAGACAAATGGTATAGGGTTACTGAAGCCAAATACCGTACTCATGGGAGTCCCGAAATCCGCTGAACGTGTTCCTCCGATTATCAGATTTATAAGAAAGGTTACTTATTTTGATAAAAATCTGATTCTTTTGGTGGAAAATGACAAAAACTCATTCGGAAAGAGGAATACCATAGATATATGGTGGAGAGGTCTTGAAAATAACGGAAATCTGATGCTGAATCTGGCACATCTCATGTCTCTCAATGATGACTGGAAAAAAAGCACCATAAGGCTTCTGAGTATAGTAAGAACTTCCGATGAATCAGAGGAAAGAGAAAGAGTACTCAAAGAGATGCTAGATTATCTCAGAATTGATGCTGAGGTGAAGGTAGTAAGCAAGGATAAGGAAAAGAGTATTTCAGAGATGATATATGAAAATTCATCAGAAACAGATCTAGTATTCATGGGGCTTGCAGTCCCGGATGAACATAAAGAGGAAGAATACTACGAGAGGCTTATGAATATGACAAAGGATCTTAAAACTGTATTGCTTGTGAGAGGAAGACTGGCTTAGGTTGTGTTTCTTAAAAAATCACTGAGTTTCTCCGAAAGGCTGTCACTTTTCCTTGATGAAAAGTAACCAAAAATCAAGGCCTGTGAAAAATAAGCTAAATGCCCTTGGAAATCCAAGAAAAA
>NZ_JBFHGC010000357.1:0-3075 GCF_041583315.1 Ilyobacter sp.
AGGGGTGGCCAAATACGACCAGCTTGTCCAGGGTCTAGAGGATAACAGGGGAATAAATCAGATCCTGGAAATAGAGTATCTGGACTTTTTGAAAAACAGTGATGAAGAGTACAGACAAATACTTGAGAATCTCTACGATCATAAATATAAGAACAGACATTTTGACTACATAATAACAATAGGGAAAAATGTAGATTTGGATTTTGAAAAAAGATTTCAGGGGGATAAATATATTTATCTGGAAAGTTATTACGGACTCGATAACGTGGAGATTGAGAAGGTGAGCCTGGAAAGATTTATAGAAATAATTATAAAAATGCAGCCTGATCTGAGGAATATTTATATACAGAATTTTTATAATATAGATTTGATTGCTCTGAGAGGAAAATATAGAATAATTAATTTTTTTAAGGTGGATCTGGCAAACAGCAAAACAGCAGAGGAGCTCATGAAAAAAGATAAAAAAAATGCCCTTATTCTGGCTGATGAGGTGAATAAAGAACTCTTAGATTTTTCCTTTCCGGTGTATTCTTATAAACTTGTTCCCAATGATAGATATACAGTTTCTTTGATAAGAGATTACTATATGGCAGGAAAAAATCTGGCTTCTGTTATGCTAAATAAAAAAAGCAGGATAAAGCTAGACGATATTTCCTATCTGATAAATGATGTAAAATCTAAAAAATACAACCTTTATCTGGATCCACTTGGGACAAATATAAAATATTTCAATGCAAATATAATAAATATAGACAGAGGAATCGTGATGTACGTCCTGCTGTCAGTATTCTCTGTTCTGAACCTAATTTTTATTTTGATAGGTATGAGATGGAGCAAAATGGTAAAGAAGTATAAAAAGCTCAAGATAATAGCCGAAGAAAACAGTAAAATAAAAGACAGATTTCTGGCAAATATGACTCATGAACTGAGAACCCCCCTAAACGGGATAATCGGCATGGTGGAGATAATGAAAAACCACAGCAGAAGTAAGAAGCTACAGGTGATAGATGCATCTGCAAAACACCTCCTTTCCATGGTAAATGACATTCTTGACTTTTCAAAGCTCACTGCAGAAAAGGAGAATATAGATATATCTCTGATCGATGTAAAAAATCTGATGAATGAGATCATACTTATTTTTTCCAGCATCAACGGGATACAGATATCCTGCAATGTAGATGGTGATATGCCTAAAAAGGTTTACGGAGACTATCTGAAGCTGAAGCAGGTACTTATAAATCTCATGAGTAATGCTGTGAAATTTACAAACAGGGGAAGTGTCAGCCTAGATGTGAAGGTTATGACCAAAACTTCCGGTAATGTGTCAGTTGATTTTTCCGTTTCTGACACAGGAATTGGTATTCCCGGGGATAAAATAGACAGACTTTTTGACAGCTTCACACAGATAGAAAATTTTCATTCCAGAACTTATGGTGGGACAGGACTGGGACTGACAATAGTAAAACAACTGATTACACTTCTTGGAACAGAGCTCGTAGTGGAAAGTGAAGTGGGGAAGGGAAGCAGATTTAGTTTTCAGATGAATTTCAAGGTGGGAGACGATTCTTTTAACAGTGAGAAAAGAACGGCAATAGTGGTGGCAGATAAAAGAGCGTTTATTCTGAAGGAGCTTTCCAAATTGGGAATAGAAACCATAACAGCCGATGAGGAAGATGCTATGGAGATAAAAAAGGCCTTTGGAAACGCAGTCATCTTTACAGAAAAAGGAAAAAGCATAGAAGGGACTAAAATAATAGAGAACATAGAAGACACTTATGAACTGAAGGATGACGACTATATTCTCCTGAATCCCTTTATAAATATAAATTTGATACCAGATGAAAAGGAAAAGGATGAAAATAACCTCATGTGCAGAGGACATGTCCTTGTGGTAGAGGACAATGTGGTCAATGCAAATATACTGAAGGAGTATCTTAAGAAGAGTATAGAGGTGGATATTGCCTATAATGCTGAAGATGTTAAAAATAAAGATCTTTCAAAATATGATCTTATATTGATGGATATAGAGCTCCCGGGAATGTCAGGAATAGAACTCACCAAAAAATTGAAAACAGAAATACCTGTGATAGCTCTGACGGCCCATTCACTGGAAAGATACAGAGAAGAGTGTTTAGCTGCAGGGATGAAGGGGTTTTTAACTAAACCCATAGAATTTGACAAACTTAACGGGATATTGCATCAGTATCTTCACCTTGATATGGAAGAGCTGACAGAATATTACGGAAAAGATTTTCTGAATAAAATTATTGAAGTTTATTTGGAAGAGTCAGATGAGCTTTTAAATGATCTGAAGACAAATAAAAAATCAGCTGCACATAAACTAAAGGGAAGCATTGGATATTTTAAAAGAGATGATATAATAAAGTTATTGGAAGAGATAGAAAACGAAAACTTTACCTTAATGGATGAGTTGTTGGAAAAACTTGAGTTATTCAATAGAATGCTTGGTAAACATGGAGGGAAAGATGAAAGTTCTGATAGTGGACGACAGCTTAATGGGAAGAAAACTGGTAGAAGAAGTTGTTGAAAATGAATTTAACAAAATATATACTGCAACATGTGGTAAGGCCGCACTGGTAATGACATTGCAGCATAAACCTGAATTTATAATTTTGGATGTGATGATGCCTGACATAGACGGTTTTGAAATATGCAGAAAGATAAGAAAAAATCCAAATATTTACGGGTATCCTTATATAATGATACTCACGGGAAAAGACAGCGACGATGATGTAATAACAGGATTTGAAAACGGGGCAGACGACTATCTGAAAAAACCTTTTAATTCCAGGGAACTGCTCCTCAGAGTGAAATCCGGTCTCAGAAAGAATAATAAAGTAATAAAATCTCTCTATTATGGTAAACTTACTATTTTTGAAGAGTCTAAAACAGTGAGGCTAGATGAGGAAGAGGTGAAACTTTCTAAGACTTTGTTTAAACTTCTTGTTTACTTCATAAAAAACAAGGGGATAAGCCTGTCACGGGAAATGATATATAAGAATGTATGGGAAGAGGAATTTGTAAAGGGGAACAGAACCGTAGACGTATACGTGA
>NZ_JBFHGC010000358.1:0-3050 GCF_041583315.1 Ilyobacter sp.
AAAAAAAACTGTCCTTTAATTAGTTCAGACAGCTTTTTTATAAATATTTAAGAAAAAATAAACAAAACCAACTTTTAAAAAGTTGGTTTTGTTTTGAAAAAGTTAATCATTTTGTTTTCTTCTAAGGATATAAGATTCTTCTAAACTACTGGTATACTCATCGATATAACTTTGTGCTCCTGGAGTAGCAGATGCCTTGTAAGAATTTAGATAATTCATAAATTCTTTTACTTCCATTTGTGCAGCAGCAAATTCTTCTGGAGTTGCATCTGGATTAGCTGCGATAGCATCTACCTTAGCTGATAATGATTCATATTTAGCCATTGTGTCAGCTCTGTTAAGTGAAGCTCCAGCCTGTGCATCCATTGGTTCAGTTGAAGTACATGCAGCCATTAAACCTGCAGCAAATAAAATAATTAATCCCTTTTTCATAAAAATACCTCCCTTGTTAGTTAAAAACTACTATAGTATAAAATATACCGCAAGCCAACTTATTTCCTTTTTAAAACAGTATTTTTTATTTAAAGATTACTATAAAACTTTCATCTAAAATTCTAAAAGTAAATGTTTCTGTTATGAATAATTTTACTTCACTTTCAGAATGTTCTTGGTAGCCTATGGAGAAATCTTCCCCTATAGAAAATTCTATATTATCATTATCAAAAGGTAGCAGGACAGCCCCCTCTATACTCCTACTCACTACCACTTCTCCTCCTGTTAAGGATTTTATCTGATCTATGAGAGGAAATCTTCTACCCAAGACACTCAGTTTGCACCAGTAGTCTTCGCTGACTACAAGTGTATAGGGTTTTGGAGCTATGGATCTCTCCAATTCCATTATTCCATGAGAGATACTTGCTAATATATCTTCATCTGAGTCTCCGAAAACTTTCACGTCATGAGAAGAGCAGTCAAATATTCCACTTATATCTGCTTCTTGAAGGCCTTGAAAAATAACTTTTTCTTCAAAAAGTGCCATTTTTTTTACAGCCTCATCCAAGGCATCAAAGTTTATATCCTTAGCTCCCCTCTCTATGTTATCGAGCTCCCAACGACTGAGAATAAAACTCACTCTGGGCTCTACAAGAGGTTTAACTTTAAAAATACCGTAATTTAATATAGGGTCACTGTGCACTTGTATTCTTCCTTCAGTAACAGATGTAAAATCAAGACCCTTAGGACCCTGTACATTTACAAACTTTCTGGCTGAAAGGTAATAATTTAGAATTTCCCTGGCCCTTCCATCTATCTCTGCCCAAGCTTTACTTGAAATTGGAGCGAGTTCTCTTTTCAATACATTCATTCATATCCCTCCTAATTATTTCATGCTACCTATATTTAAAGATGTACCGAAAGAAATAACCTCTTTAGATTTGTCTGGCTGCGCAGATCCCTCCTCTAGACCGGTAATAGGTGATGATGTGAAAAAATAAGTCTTCATCTCTTCATCCCAGCCTTCCATATTTCTTCTGAGCCACTCCATTATCATTACTGCATGTTCCATCTCTTCGCTTTTGTTATGTTCAAGAATTGATCTGAGTTCTGAATCACTTGCAATGTCTGCTCTTTGATTATACCAATCAATAGCTTCAAGTTCCTCCTTCAGACTATTAATGGCTCTGGTTATATCTTTTGTTTTTTCACTAAGAAGCTCGAAAGGTTCGTGGTACTGATTGCTCATATAGTACACCTCCTGTTATTATTCACTTAATATATATTTACAAAATTAATAAAAAGAATCCTCCTAAAAATTAAAATAAAAAAAATACTGTATTTTAATTGAGAAAAAGCATATCATATTATCTATAGAAGGAAAGAGAATAAATTACAGTAAATAATTAATTATTGATAATGTGTATAATACTGATTAAAAGGAGAAAATATGCAGAACCAGATTAAGAAAGTTCTTATCGCAGTGTGGATACTCATAGTAATATTTATGATGGGAACTTTGGGGTATTACTATATTGAAGATTACAGCCTCATAAATTCACTATACATGACTTTTATAACTCTATCCACTGTGGGATTTCAGGAAGTCGCCCCTCTATCCATTCACGGTAAAATTTTTACCTGCACTCTAATATTAGCAGGTGTGTCAGTGGTAATCTATGCTCTTGGACATCTGACGACTTTTTTTATAGAAGGAGAAATGAAAAATTATCTAAAAGGAGTAAAAATGAAAAAGAAAATAAAATCTATGAACGGCCATCATATAATAGTTGGGTGTGGAAGAACTGGAAAGAAAATTATAGAGGAATTTATCAATAATAAATTAGAATTTGTCGTAGTTGACAAATCCTATGAAGAGTTAGAACGTTATGTTGAAAAATTCGGAGACCTGTTTCACTATGTAATTGGCGACGCCACAGACGATGAAACTTTAAAAATGGCGGGGATAGAGAGAGCAAAGGTAATTCTCTCAGTCCTGTCTACAGATGCTGAAAATTTGTTCATAACTTTAAGTTCCAGGGAGCTGAATAAAGATATAAAAATTGTTACCAGGGTTATAGAGGTAAGTAATAGTAAAAAACTGAAAATGGCAGGTGCGGATATAGTCATCTCACCACTGGAAATAGAGGCTAGCAGACTTTTTGCCACTGCCACTCAGAGTGATATACTGAGTTTTTTAGATATTATGAGTAACAACAGTTCACTCCAGACTTTAAAATTTGCCTCAGTGGAGATAAAAACTCTGAGCGATATAGAGGGTAAATACCTCAAGGAAGCTATGATTCCTCAAAGAACAAATTTAATAGTAATTGGTATAGAAAAGGGAGGTAAAACCGAGTTTAATCCAATGTCACACACAAAAATCAATGCAGGTGATAAACTGCTTGTACTGGGAAGCCTGGCCCAGATAAATTCTCTTAATGAAATAGCAAATGGAACCAATGAAAAAACATTCTAAAATAATTGATATAAAAAGTTATAGTTTAAAGAACCAAAAGGACTTCTCGTTATAAAACATGAGAAGTCCTTTTAATATCAGATAATTTTTATTTTTTTTTACCTATCATTAAAAAAAGAGGATATTCACTGATTCTTCC
>NZ_JBFHGC010000359.1:0-3036 GCF_041583315.1 Ilyobacter sp.
ATGGAGTTACATATTAGAATGGAAATTCATCGTCGTCTTCAAATGATTCGGCTTCCGGCTTAGAACTAGAAGGAGACTGTGGTTTTGCAGGTTTTGAGTAAGAATTGGAATTAGAGTTAGAATATCCTCCTTGAGAACCGCTGTTATCATAAGATGACTCGCTGTTTCTTCCTTCTAAAAATTCGATATTGTCTACAATAACGTCATAGGTAGTCCTTTTTTCCCCTTCTACCTCATATTTATTCATCTGAAGTCTGCCTTGGACACCTGTTTTTTTACCTTTTCTTAAGTATTCTCCTATCAACTCTGCAGTTTTACCAAATGCAACACAGTTGATAAAATCAGCTTCTCCCTTTTGGAAGGGTCTGTCCACAGCTAAGGAAAATCTGCAGTATGCCTTTCCGCTTTGTCCGTACTTCAATTCAGGGTCTCTTGTAAGCCTTCCCGTCAAAACTACTAAATTCAATATAATCACCGTCCTAGATAAGTTTATTATTTAAAATCGATATAAAATATTGTATAAAAATCAATATTTCAAATCATTAGATATCTATTGTCCATAGGGGATAGTCCACCCAAAATGCATAGATGAAAGAATTATATCATAAAAAATCTGAAAACAAAATTTTAAATTTAACATGTGAGCAGCTTGAAAAATATAGGATATTCACTGAGAGGTTCTTAGATGGAAGTGCCTGCATATTAATTATTTTGAATTTTATAAAATAATACTCCCCAATAAATTGAAGAAAATGAAACACTGATTTTTAGGAATCAATACCAGCAATTGATTTTAAAGGAATCTAACAAAAACATAACGAGGATTAATATGCAGGCTAATCAATTATAACTCTATTTTATCTCAAATAAAATAGTTGAAAAATTCAATTATCTATAAAAATTTTATTTTTATTCAAAAGGGTCAAAAATGGATAAACTGTTCATTTTTTAAATCTTATAAAATATATGTTTGCTGTGAATTCAAAACATTTTTTTTGTGGAAGAATTTTTATAAAATTACAATAAAATATGGAATAGTGATCTGAAAGATATCAAAAAAATCCCTGTTTTGACTTAGAATGATGGGAAAATTATGCTATAATAAAGATTGATAAACAAAAAAGGGGGAAGGCTGTTGATTTTAAAAAAAAGGATTCATAAAACAAAAGGAGAATTAAAAAGAACACTATTTGTATACAGAATAATTATAGTTCTGCTCGCTGCTTATATTTTAGGATCACACCTTGAAATATTTTAAAAGTCTGCTGATTAAGGTTCTTTATGCAATTATATTATGCTGTTTAGGAGAGAAGAATATGAAAAATAAATTAGCTTTATTGCTAGTGTCTGGTTTAGTTTTTTCAACTGCTGCCAAGGCAGAGGAGGGAAATAAAATAACACTTTCTGTAGGAGCTGGAGCGATAACACAGAATAGTATCTATGAGACAGAGGACAAGTACGAGACATTTCCAGTGGCTGCTGTAAATTTAAGATATAATGATTTTTATATTAATTACGATGAAATTGGATATGATCTCTATAATGAAGACGGCATGAAACTTAGCCTTATAGGGAAAGCCCATCTGGGATATGATTCTGATGACTTAAAAGATGAGTATGATGCCATGGAAGACAGAGACTTTGATTTTCATCTGGGGATAAAAACTACATATAACTATAATATTTATAAGTTTGTGACTTTTGCCACGGGTGATGTGAGCGGAGAGAGTGATGGTAAATCTTTCGGGTTTGAGGGAAGTGCCAGATATACTATAGCTAACAGGAACCTTTATTTCATACCTTCTGCCGGGATAACCTATGTAGATGGAAATTTTGTGGATTATTTTTACGGAGTGAAGGGAAGTGAAGCTCTCGCCGGAGGGATAAATGGTGGTCAGGAGTATAGGGGTGCAGGAGATGTAATATACGGAATAAAGGGAACCTTTAGTTATATTTACAACAGAGACCTTTCATTTCAGTGGATAAACGGTGTAAAGCTGTACGGAGGGAATATAAACAATTCCCCGATTGTGAGAAAGGACTACTCTGTCTATACTGGATTAATTGTGACATACAAGTTTTTATAGGGGCTCTAGGGCCTCTTTTTTAATATTTATTTCATTATTTTTTTGATTCTGTATTTCAAGTAAATCGGGATATTTATTTATAAAGAAGCTGATGGAGTCAATTGGAAAATTTGATAATATAAAAATTATTTTACATATGTTTAAAAAAAAATATGATAAGATATAATTAATTTTTTTAAAACAGCTTGTGAAATACAGATTAACGTAATGGAGGAATACTATGAAGCATGATTTTTCTACGATAAAAAAATTCGGAAGATTTTATAAGCCCCATAAAAAGCTCTTTATGATTGATATGATCTGTGCTTTTTTTGTGGCATTTATTGATTTGTCCTATCCGATGCTTGCAAAATATGCATTAAATGATCTACTTCCAAGAAATGAATTGAGAGGATATTTTATCTTTGTGTCAATTTTACTTGGATTATATCTCCTAAGGGTGGGCTTTCAGTTTGTAAATGATTATTGGGGCCATATTCTCGGAATAAGGATTGAATATGACTTGAGAAAAGAGCTTTTTATTCACCTTCAAAGGCTCTCTTTTCGTTTTTATGACAAGACGAGAGTGGGGCATATCATGTCCAGAATGATTAATGACCTCAATGAGATGACAGAAATGGCTCATCATGTTCCTGAAGATGTTTTCCTGTCAGCCATAATGCTTATAGGTTCATTCTTTGCCATGTTGTTTCTCAACTGGCAACTTGCTTTGGGAGTATATGCCATTGTACCGATCATGGTTTTTTTTGCAGTAATAAGAAGGAAAAAAATGTCACAGGGTTTTAAAAAAGTAAAAGAAAAAATATCAGGTGTAAATGCACAGCTTGAAAGCAGTATCTCAGGAATAAGGGTGTCAAAGGCATTTGCAAATGAAGAACATGAAATCAGCAAATTTAATGAGAGTAATACACGATTTAAAAACTCTAAAAATGACGCATATATGCAGATG
>NZ_JBFHGC010000360.1:0-3026 GCF_041583315.1 Ilyobacter sp.
GATGAAGATGCACGGGATATGCTTGTAACTTCCAATCTAAAACTAGTAGCTAAGATTGCTATGAAATATTCCAAAGCAGGTGTTAATTACATCGATCTCATACAAGACGGGACAATAGGGCTTATAGCAGCCATAGACAAATATGATCTTTCAAAGGGGCACAGTTTTACATCTTATTCTGTGTGGTGGATAAAAAGGGAGATAATAAACTCCATAGCCAACCGTATAAATGCGATAAAAATACCGAGTTATGTCTATCTGATGAATAAAAAGATAAGAATATTCGAAGATAAATTTATTGAAAAAAACAATAAAAAACCAAGTTACCAAGAGATAGCAGAAGGATTGAACTTGTCACAAGATGATGTGGAGAAAATGAAAGAGGCCTCTGAAATAGGTGTAGGGGGATTTGCAGACGGCAATGAACCTGATCAGGGAGACTTTAATACTGTAGATGAGATAGACAGAGAACTAGACCTTTTGGAAGAGAGAAGCAAAATATCGAATTTAATGAGAAAAATATCTCCGGAAGAGCAAAAGGTGGTGGAGATGTACTATGGTCTCGATGATAATAATAGACTTACTTTCAGAGAAATATCGGAAAAAATAGGTCTTTCAGTTGAAAAGGTGAAATTTTTGAAGGAAAGAGCAATACTCAAGCTAAAATGTGCCAATGAGAGGATGTGGGGCTAGTGAGGCTTTCTGAAATAATAAAAAAATTGGAAAAAGCTTTTCCCAAAGATATGGCAGAATCTTGGGATAATGTTGGTTTACTGGTGGGAGAAAGAAACAGAGACATTAAAAAAATACAAATATCACTGGATGCGACAGAAAGAGTAATAGAAGAGGCGGCTAAAAACAAGGTGGATCTGATAGTAACTCACCACCCACTTATATTTTCACCTTTGAAGACGGTGACTGATTCGAGTTTACTGGGAAAAAAAATAATTAAGCTTATAAAAAATGATATAGCCCTTTACTCGATGCATACAAACCTAGATTCAGCTGAAAATGGACTGAACAGATACATAGCTGAACTTCTGGGAGGCAAAGAATCCAAAATCATAGCTGAGCATCACCGCGACATCTATAAACTTGCTGTGTATGTCCCTAAAGAAAATTATCAGGATGTTCTAAAAAAAATACAGGAGACAGAGGTTTCCCTGGAAGGATATGAAGGTGTATCATATTCTACAGAATGCGTGGAAAGATATAAAGTATCAGGTGAAGATAATATATATATGGTGGATAATATAAAGGTTGAGGTTATAGGGGAAAAGGTGAAAATATTTCGATTATTAAATGAAATAAGAAGAATACACCCCTATGACGAAGTGGCCTATGAAATTTTTTCCATAGAAAATAAATATACAGATGGCGGGATAGGAAGATTCTTTTCACTTGAAAACCCTGTTCTTTTTAAAGAGTATGTAAATTTTATAAAAGAGAAGTTATCAATAGAAAATCTCAGAATAGTGGCAGAAAATGAGGATAAAATAGTGAAAAAAGTGGCTGTTGTAAACGGGTCGGGGATGAGTTTTTTTAAAAAAATAAAAAAATTAGGTGCCGATGTTTTTATAACTGGAGATATAAAATATCACGAGGCTCTAGATGCAACAGAAGAAGGATTGGATTTAATTGATCTGGGGCATTATGAGAGTGAACATTTTTTCAACCATTTAGTTACCCGTGAGTTGGCGGAGTTTACTGATGTTGAAATTGATGTTCTGAATGAAAAACCAGTATTTAAATATAGGTAAGGAGATGCATGATGCGTAAAAAAATATTAATTTTGTTTGTTTTGATTTTGTCTGTGTTGAGTTTTTCCCAAATTAAAGATAATTTAGGTTCTTTTTCTGATGAAGAGGTCAAAAGAATAGAAGAAAGAATGGAAGAGATATCTAAAAACAGCGAACTGGATTTGTATATCAATACTTATAAACCCGGAGAAAATACACAATTGAAAGTCCTTGAAAAAAGTGTTATAATCGATATGGTAAAAGTAGACAGCGAACATTTAAATGTAAAAGTCAGTTTTAGTCAGGACATAGATATAAGTCCTTACCAGGAAGAGATTGAAAATGTTCTTGGAAATTTAGGAAACCTTATTACTGAGGGAGAGAATGAAAAGTACACAATGGAACTTCTGACTAGCCTGGAGGATATTTTCAACAGGATGGGAGAAGATAAAGAGAGCCAGAAGGAAAAATTTTCCAAAAGCGGTAATTTAAGTGGTGTATTTCTGTTTCTTATTTTTCTAGGAATAGGAGTATTTGTAGGGAAAAATGAAAAAGTAAGAGAGTTTTTTTTGAAGTTTGCTAAAAAAGGGTAGTAAGGTTAATCGCTGCCTGTGAAAGCAGGGAGAGGAAAGTCCGGGCTCCGTAGAGCAAAGAGGGCAGCTAACGACTGCTGAGGGAAACCTTAAGGAAAGTGCCACAGAAAATAGACCGCCACTTGCTGGTAAGGGTGAAAAGGTGGTGTAAGAGACCACCAGTTTCTTAAGAGATTAAGAAAGCTTGGTAAACCCCCTCTGGAGCAAGGCTAAATAGGAGAGAATATGGGCTGCTCGTCCACTCTCAGGGTAAGCTGCTAGAGCTTATAAGCGATTATAAGCCTAGATAAATGATTAACTCAGACAAAACCCGGCTTATTTTACTACCTTTTTAAATATAACTATGACCACGGATTGATTCCGTGGTTTTTTAATTTTTTAGCATAGGGACACGGGGGTTCAGAGCAACGAGATAAACATAAAATTAATTTTTTAAGGGTTAAGCCTATGAAATATATAGTCTGGAGCTTGAAGGGGCTGAAAAAAATAAAAAAAGTGTTGACGCAAGTTTGCAGATATGTTATTATATTTCTTGTCCGCGAGAGAAAAGCAACTTTCTCAAAGTGGCAAAAACAAAAGGACATTAGCAATTAAATAGAGAAGGAAGTCAAAATCGTCATCATAGATGACAAAGAAGTCCAAACAAGATTTGGACACAGTTAGGTGTTGATAATCTCGCAAGAGATTTAAATAA
>NZ_JBFHGC010000361.1:0-3023 GCF_041583315.1 Ilyobacter sp.
AATGATAGAGGGAAGAATAGCAGGTATCGCAGCTGCCCATTCTTTGGGCTACATAGAAAAAGAGGAGTTAGTAAAAGAAGCTGAAGAATTAGAAGCCTCTCTCATTAGCCTTCGTCAGGGAATGTTTGCTCCTGAAAATCGTGGAAAAGAACTTCATAAAACTGATGAAGGGTTTGACGTTTCCAAAAATCTCTTGAGAAAGGGATACTTAACAGACGATGAAGTTACAAAATATCCCGGTGTAAAGTCAGTGAGAGGTGTGCATCCTATTATAGAATGCTCTCAGAATATTCCGTGTAACCCTTGTCAGGATGCCTGTCCTAAAGGGTGCATTAAAATAGGAACTGACATCACAGCCTTGCCTGCCTTTGATGAATCGACGGATTGTACAGGTTGTGGACTGTGCGTAGTCTCATGCTCAGGTCAGTCGATATTTCTTGTAGATGAGGACAGAGAGGAAGGGTATACACATATAACAATGCCTTATGAGTTTTTACCGATTCCTGAAAAGGGAGATAAGGGTAAAGCACTGAATCGTAGCGGAAAAATAATTTGTGATGCTGAAGTCGTCGGTGTGAGAACATCAAAGAGCTTTGATCAAACGAGCCTTTTGACCATAAAGGTGGCAGATGATATGGGGATGAAAGCCCGTTTCTTCAAGAACCTGCAGGAGGTAAAATAATATGAATAAAATAAATGATCGTTCAAAAGATATAGGGAAATTTATTCCTCAGGCTGATGATAATACGATAATCTGCAGATGTGAGGAAGTGACAAAGGGGGAAATTCGTCAGGCAATACATGCTGGGATGTATACACTTCAAGAGGTACGTAAATATTTGAGGACTGGAATGGGCTTGTGCCAGGGGCAGACCTGCGGAAAGTTGGTCAAAAGGATCATTTCCCAAGAGTTGGGGATTTCTCCTTTGGAACTAGAATCGGCTGTATCAAGAGCTCCAATGAGACCCATTGAAATGAAAGTTCTCGGGAACGAGAGGAAGGGGTGAGAAGATGACAAATAAAGCAGATGTAATAATAATCGGGAGTGGAGTTATAGGAAATGCCACGGCATACAATCTCGCAAAGGCTGGGAAATCCGTTATTGTACTTGAGAAAAATGAAAGCATCGGTGACGGGGGTTCTACACGTAACGGCGGAGGTGTGAGACAGTCTGGCCGACATTCTGCTGAGCTGCCACTGGCGATGTACGGTGTAAAAAATCTTTGGCCGAACCTTTCTGAGGAATTGGGAGTTGAAGTTGAGTATTATCAAGAGGGGAATCTTCGTTTGGGAAAGACAGAAGAGCATCTCAAAGTACTGCAGGGGATAGTGGACAGAAGTACAGCCTTGGGATTGGACCTTAAGATGGTAGACGGGGACGAAGCCAGAGAGATCTGTCCTTATCTTTCTGATGAGGTTATAGGGGCAAGCTGGTGTCCAACAGATGGTCACGCCAACCCTATGCTGGTAACTTTGGGATATTATAAAAAAGCCCGTGAACTTGGTGCTCGTTTTATCACAGGGGAAGAAGTTGTAGAAATAAAGAAGATCAAAGGGACAGCCCGTCAGGTAGTGACAAAAGAAAACATTTATGAAGGGGATAAGATAATCCTTGCAGCAGGGTATGAAAGTCGTAGAATTGCTGAAACGGTAGGTATAGATGTACCTATGAATCCTATTTTACTGGAGGTACTGGTTACAGAAGCACAGTCTCCTATGTTTTATCAGATGCTTGGGACTGCAGAAGCGGATTTTTACGGACATCAGAGTACACACGGATCCTTTGTTTTCGGTGGAACTTCAGGACATGAAGCCTTTAACAAAGACGGCGGAATCCAGGCTACTAACAGTAAAACTGCATCGGCAGTTTGCAGGGGGATTATGAAATATTTTCCTGATCTAGGTGATCTTAAGATCATCCGTACATGGGCCGGTACTATTGATTATTGTATGGATGGTATACCTGTAATCAGTCATGTGGAGGAAGTCCCGGGACTTATTGTTGCCTGTGCCTTCTCCGGACACGGATTCGGGATAGCACCGACGGTAGGAATGCTGCTAAGTGAAATGGCCATGGATAAGGACACAACACTGGATATAACTCCGTTTAGATACGATAGATTTAAAGCTAAGATATAGGGGTTTAAAATTATAAATTTGGAGGCAAAATATATGGAAATGACTAGAGCGAATTATTCTTCAGGTGCGCCTTTAGAAGAAAAAGTAGGATATTCGAGAATGGTAACAGTTGGACCCTTTATATATTTGGGAGGGACAACTTCTGTAAAACCTGACGGAACAGTACACGGTGAAGATGATCCCTATGAACAGGCAAAATTTATTTTTGATAAATTATTAAAAATTATGGAAGAAGCAGGTGCAACAGCTGAAAATGTCGTAAAAGTAAAGGCCTATGTTACAGATATGAGTTATGCCCCTGAAGTCGGGAGAGCTTATTCTGAATACTTTTTAAATGTAAAGCCTCTTTTTACTATGGTCGGGACAACTATGCTTAACAGACCAACTCAGTTAGTTGAGATTGAAATGGATGGTATGAAATATTAAACATAATAAATGTAGGGTAATTATTCAAATAGAAAGACCGGGCCTGATTAGGCCTGGTTTTTTTGCTAGAGAAATATAGCAAGAACCTAAAAAGAGTGAATGTTAGTTATATTTACACATGCTATTATTTTGTATATTCTGAAGATAAAAAATTATGTTGGGAAATATCCCTGCAGGGATGTCTTTTAATAATATCGATAAAATTATGATACAATAAGAGTATAGGATTAGAAATATTTTGATATTAGATTCTTACAGGATTGGAAAAGGGGAAAGTATGGCCATAAAATTAAGTGAATTATATAAGTCTACCAGCAGAAAAAATATGAAATTAATCGCCGGGAAAAATGGTATCAATAATATTGTCAGTTGGGCACATATGATTGAAAGTATAGAAACAACAATTTTCTTGGATGGTCAGGAGTTGGCTTTTATAACTGGTATTGCTCTTGAAAAAG
>NZ_JBFHGC010000362.1:0-3020 GCF_041583315.1 Ilyobacter sp.
ATGAGGGAAAGAGCAAAGATAAAGAGCAAAGCTGTTAGAAATCCTACCATTTTTTCCTCCTAAATTACTACTAGTTTTCTTTCACATTATAATACATACCCCTTGAAAATTAAAGCTTTTTTTTATGAAATAGATATTCTGGTGATATGTATCCGTCAATTACAAAAATATAAAAGAGCCCTGTGGTCAAAATCCAGGGTGACATAAAAATATCACCTTGACCCTGACCTAGGGCTCATATGCATATTGGCCATTGATAATTAAATTACATTTAAATATTTATGGACTATAAAATCTCTCTGTTACTCTCCCAGATAAGCACTTCTTATAGTATCATCTTCGAGCAAAGTCTTGGCATCTCCCTCATATACTATAGATCCTGTTTCCAGTACGTAGGCCTTGTGAGCTATTTTTAGAGCTGCATGGGCATTCTGCTCCACCAGGAGAACTGTTGTCCCGTTTTTATTTATCTCCTGTATAATATCAAATATATTTTTTACAATTATAGGAGCCAGACCCATAGAGGGTTCATCTAGAAGGAGAAGTTGAGGTTTTATCATCAGGGCTCTTCCCATAGCCAGCATCTGCTGTTCTCCACCACTGAGTGTTCCGGCCCTCTGGTAAAGTCTTTCTCTCAGTCTTGGGAATTTATCCAGTATCAGCTGAATATCCTTCTTCACATCCTTGTCTTTTCTGAGATATGCTCCCAACTCCAGGTTTTCATGTACAGTCAGATTGGCAAAAACTCTTCTTCCCTCTGGTACGTGGGACATTCCCATTGCCACTATTTCATTTGCCGGTTTTTTAGATATGTCTTTTCCCTCAAACAATATCTCTCCGGAACTTATTTTTTCAAGACCTGACAAAGCTCTGAGAGTAGAACTTTTACCTGCACCGTTGGCACCTATTAGGGTTACAATTTCTCCTTTATTAACCTTTACATTTATATCTCTGAGGGCATGTATTACCCCATAGTGAAGATTTAAGTTTTTTATTTCTAACATTTTAATCCTCCTCACCCAAATATGCTTTTATTACTTCTGGGTTATTCTTTACCTCTTCTGGAGTTCCAACTGTAAGAATTTTACCATAATCCAGTACAAGTATCTTTTCACAGATTCCCATTACGAGCTTCATATCATGTTCTATCAATAAAATAGCTATTTTAAACTCCTCTTTTATCCAGGTTATAAGCTCCATGAGTTCCTGTGTTTCTTGTGGATTCATACCTGCCGCCGGCTCATCCAACAAAAGAAGCTTTGGAGAAGCTGCCAGTGCTCTTGCTATTTCTAATCTACGCTGTTCCCCGTAAGGAAGATTGTTAGCGTACTCTTCTGACTTTCCGTCCAATTTAAAAATTTCAAGGATTCTCATAGATTTTTCATGTATCTCTTTTTCCACCTTATAAAATTTAGGTGTTCTGAATATACTGTCAAAAAGACTCAACTCTATCTGATATGTGAGAGATATTTTTACGTTATCTATCACCGACAGGTCTTTAAAAAGTCTTACATTCTGAAATGTCCTCGCTGCTTTTTTTCTGGTTATCTCATAAGGCTTAAGCCCAGTAATATCTTCTCCTGAAAAATTAATATTACCTTTAGTGGGTTTATAAACTCCTGTCAGCATATTGAAAACAGTTGTCTTTCCTGCACCATTAGGCCCGATAAGACCCATCAGTTCATTTTCTCCTACTTCTATGGAAAAATCAGAAACAGCGGTTATACCTCCAAATTGCATCGTCAAATTATCAGCCTTCAATAGTGACATTAGAAACACCCCCTTTTCTTTTACATTTTCCAAATTTACATAAAATAAATTCTTTTATGGCTTTAAGGTTTATTTCCTTGTTACCCATTATTCCCTGAGGTCTGAATAGCATCAATATTACAAGAGATGCTGCATAAATTATCATTCTGTATTCAGCAAAGGCACGTAGAATTTCAGGAAGATATGTAAGAACTGTGGTTGCCATTACACTTCCAGAAAGACTTCCCATTCCACCGAAAACAACAAATGTCAATATTTCAAAAGATTTTAGGAAATCAAAAGATTTTGGATCTAAGAACATAAACTGATGAGCATAAAGTCCACCTGCTATTCCTGCAAAGAATGATGCTATCACAAAAGCCAGCATCTTATGTTTCGTTGTGTTTATACCCATGGATTCAGATGCTATCTCGTCTTCTCTTATAGAAAGCATAGCTCTTCCGTAAGGTGACCTTATTATGTTATAGATGACAATAACTGTAAACAGAGTTATAAAATAAACCCATGTGAAGTTTGTTTTTTTAGGAATTCCAGCAAGACCTCTAGGCCCTCCTAAAAAGTCCATATTTACTATAGCTACCCTGATTATCTCTCCGAAACCAAGAGTTGTAATAGCAAGATAATCTCCCTTTAGTCTGAGTATAGGCATTCCTATCAGAAATCCTATAACTGCAGAAACCAGTCCGCCTATAACAAGGGACAGAATAAACGGCAGATGATAGTTAAGACTCATAATAGCAGCAGTATATCCACCTATAGACATGAACCCTGCATGTCCCAAAGCAAGCTGTCCCGTAAATCCGATTACAAGATTCAGGCTAACTGCCAGTATAATATTTATTCCCAATACAATAAGTATCTGGCCATAATACGGATTTAAAGTTCCTGTCTGAATAAGCACGAAAAGAATGCTGTAAATGGCAATTACTCCTATTCCCAAAATAAATTTCAAATTCTTTAATTTTTTCATAATCCACCTACACCTTCTCTTTGATTTGCTTTCCTAAAAGCCCGTCTGGCTTTACGATAAGTACCACTATCAGTATACTGAAAATAATGGCATCAGAAAGCTTCGTAGAAATAAATGCCTTGGTAAATGTCTCTGCCACACCCATTACCAATCCTCCGAGCATTGCACCAGGCAGCACCCCTATACCACCAAGAACTGCCGCTACGAAAGCTTTTAGTCCCGGCATTATACCCATATATGGTTCGATCCTTGGATAAGCTATTCCTACCAGGATTCCTCC
>NZ_JBFHGC010000363.1:0-3019 GCF_041583315.1 Ilyobacter sp.
GCTGAAGGGATTCTCAAAGCGATTGAGGAGGCTATGTAATGTTTAAAAGACACAGAAGGCTAAGAAGCAGCCAGTCTATGAGGGATATGGTAAAGGATATCTATCTCGATGTGAGGGATTTTGTATATCCACTTTTTATAGAGGAAGAAAAAGGGATAAAAAAAGAGATTACTTCAATGCCTGGTCAGTACAGAATATCTCTTGATATGCTGGAACCTGAGCTGGCTGAGATATGGGAACTGGGTATAAGAAGTGTCCTGCTTTTCGGGATACCTTTGTCAAAAGACCCCATGGGAAAAGAAGCCTATAATGATTTTGGCGTAGTGCAGGAAGCTGTGAGATTTATCAAAAAATTATATCCTGAGATGCTGGTGATAACAGATGTATGTATGTGTGAATATACTTCTCATGGTCACTGTGGAATCTTAAGCGGGCCTCATGTGCTCAATGACGAGACATTATATTATCTTTCTAAAATAGCTGTATCCCATGCCAAGGCTGGAGCGGATATCGTAGCCCCTTCAGATATGATGGACGGAAGAATACTGGCTATGAGAAAAGCTCTGGACAATGAAGGGTTCATAAACACCCCTATAATGTCTTACAGTGTAAAATATGCCTCATCATTTTACGGTCCTTTCCGTGATGCAGCAGACTCTGCTCCGTCTTTCGGAGACAGAAAAACTTATCAGATGGACTTTAGAAACACAAAAGAAGCCCTGAGAGAGGCTGAATCAGACCTGGAAGAAGGAGCGGACATACTCATAGTAAAGCCGGCTCTGGCCTATATGGACGTAATAAAAAGACTGTACAGAAGATATGACGTACCTATCGCAGCCTACAATGTAAGTGCAGAGTACTCTATGGTAAAAGCTGCAGCTGAAAAAGGGTGGATAGATGAAAAGGGAATTGTTGTGGAAAAAATGTACGCCCTCAAGAGAGCAGGAGCGTCTATAATAATAACCTACCATGCAAAAGATATAGCGAGATGGCTCAAGAATAACGAGATTGACTAAGGAGTGAAATTCATGAGATATAAAAATTCTGCTGAAATTTTTGAAAGAGCAAAAAAAGTAATTCCAGGTGGGGTAAACAGCCCTGTAAGAGCCTTCGGATCTGTAAATAAAAGCTACCCAATCTTTGCCAAAAGAGCAAAAGGAAGCAGAATATGGTGCGAGGATAATAATGAATATATAGACTACATCTGCTCATGGGGACCTATGATACTGGGACACAACAATGAGAGAGTAGTGGCTGGAGTGAGAGAGGCTATAGAGGACGGGAGTTCTTTTGGTCTTCCTACAAAGATGGAGGTAGATCTGGCTGAGCTTGTGATAAAGTGCTATCCTTCCATAGAAAAAATAAGACTTACTACATCTGGTACAGAAGCTACAATGGCTGCAGTGAGACTGGCAAGAGCCTACACAAAGAAAAACAAGATACTTAAATTTGAAGGATGCTATCACGGACATTCTGATTCTCTCATGGTAAAGGCTGGTTCCGGTCTACTCACTGACGGATACCAGGACAGCAACGGGATAACAGAAGGGACTATAAAGGATACCCTTACACTTCCTTTCGGAAGACTTGATCTTATGGAGGAACTCTTTGCCAAAGACAAGGATATTGCATGCATTATAATGGAGCCTGTTCCAGCAAATATGGGGATTATTGAGACAGATGTAGAATTCCTGAAAGGCGTGAGAGAACTGTGTACAGCCAACAATACAGTATTAATCTTTGACGAGGTAATAAGCGGCTTCAGACTGGCTCTGGGAGGTGCTCAGGAGCTCTATGGAGTTACTCCGGACTTGACTACCCTTGGGAAAATTATAGGGGGAGGATACCCTGTAGGTGCTTTTGGAGGAAAGAATGAACTGATGGATATGATCGCTCCAGTAGGGAACGTATATCATGCAGGAACTTTATCTGGTAACCCTGTTTCAGTAAGGGCAGGATATGAGACTATAAGCATTCTTTTGGAAAATAAAGACACTTTTTATGAGGAACTCAAAGAAAAAGTAGACTATATTACTTCAAACATTGAGAAGATTTCTGAAAAACACGGTGTTCCAGTGTGTATAAATAAAAAGGGATCTCTCTTTACAATATTCTTTACTGACAAAGATGAAATAAAGACACTGGACGATGTAATAGAAACTGACGGAGAAAAATATGCCAAGTATTTTAATGTGATGCTCGATTCCGGTGTGGTGACACCTCCTTCTAAGTATGAAGCTCATTTTGTATCTGCTGCTCATACAAAGGAAGATATGGATGAGACCATAAAGATAATGGACAATGCTTTTGAAGAGATTTCTAAGATGTAAAATACAGATTTTATAAAAACAGTCGGCAGCAAGCCGTCTGTTTTTATATATTTTTAATTATCCAGTATGGGGCGGGAGACGTGAGATGATTAAAGAATATTTAGAGTTATTTGATATTCAGGATTTTAATGAAACAAGAAAATATATCTCGGAAAATTTTTCTGGTTTTGGTAAAGAGAAAAATTATAAAAAAGATGATTTTATAATTTTTAATTCAGGAAAAGAAATTATACTTTTTCAGGACGGGGAACTGGACATAGGTATAGAGGATGTATCTGGTAAAGAGAGATTGCTGTATAAATTCAAATATAGCGGTACAGTTATTGGGGATATCGAAATGTTCTCAAATAAAAAAAGGGTCTATATTATAAAGTTTCTGAAAGATACAAAATTAAGATTTATTTTCAAAGAGGAAATAGAAGCTTTTTTAGAGGAAAATCCTAAAGGATATAAGTATTTTTTAAAATCAGTTATAAGGGATTATAATATTTCCATGACGTATTTAACACACAGCAGTTTTTATTCCACTGAGGAAAAAATTGTAGAATTTTTACTTAGAATAGCCACTGTGCAGGAGCCGGGTAAAATGAAGAATGTTTTAATAGAAAATTACACTCATGAAAGTATCGGCTCTTTTATTAATATTTCCAGATACTTAGTCTCAAAAACCCTTAAAAGTCTTGAAAACC
>NZ_JBFHGC010000364.1:0-3019 GCF_041583315.1 Ilyobacter sp.
TAATCTAGAATTTACTATGCATATGGTAATAAAAAGGCAGCCGACATAAGCCGGCTGCTTTTTCAATATATAAACTGTGTTTATAAAAGCTATTTTATACTTCAAAAACCTCTATATTAAAAATTTTTGAATTTATTGTAACTTTAAAAGATTTTGAATTACTGTCCTTTGACATGATAATTTCTTTTTTTATAGTTTCCATGATTTCCATGTTTTCTTTTAATATTTTCTGTCCCTCATCTACCGTAATTTCTCTAAAACTCAAGGTGTCTCCGGGTCTTGCCTGGGCCAGAAACTGAAGATCTGAGCTTATGACAGTAGCTATTTTTGTATATCCACCTGTTGTCTGACAGTCAGCCATCATAATAATTGGTTTTCCGTGGCCTGGGACCTGGATGGATCCAGGGACAATTCCGTCAGAGATAATATCCCCTCCTGCAATGTGCTCTATACTTTGGCCTTCTAATCTTATTCCCATCCTGTCACATTCGTTGGTGACAGTGTATTTTTCTGACAGGAAAGTACTTACACCTTTTGATGTAAAACAGTCATCTTGTGGACCTAATACAACTCTCAGTTCATAATGATTCCCGTATAGAGGTATATATTTTTCAGGGATTTCTTTTCTGCTGTAGACAGATTTTGATTCTTTATACTTTATGGTGTCTCCTGCTTTCAGCTGTCTGCCCTCTATACCTCCTATTTTTCCTTTTATATAGGTAGATCTGCTTCCCATGACCTCAGGGACATCTATCCCCCCTGAGAAAGAGATATATCCCCGGCATCCTATGTTCATTATGCCAAAGGAGAGTTCATCCCCGGGGTTTAATTCTACAGACTCCCATAGAGGTACAGGTTCTCCGTTTACTTTGGGAGAAGAGTCTCCGCCTGTTATAGCTACTGCACACTGGGACTGGAATTTTATTTTTGGCCCCAGCATGGTAAACTCCAGTACTGCTTCATCTTCACTGTTTCCAAGAAGCAAGTTGGAAGCTTTGTGGGAAAAGCTGTCCATGACACCTGATACAGGAACACCGAATTTCTGGTATCCGTATCTTCCGGAATCCTGAATAATGGTAAAAGGCCCAGGTGTTAGAATTTCAAAATCTTTCATCTGCACCCCTCCTTTTTTGGATATTTTTTTATCTGATAGATATTTTTTCTGACTGCATCTTCTATTTCGTTATACTGAGCCAGAGTGACAGGGACAAACTTTATATAGCACCCCTGATCCAGAAGTATAGGGGATTCCCTGTTGGCATCATAGAGATTAACCGGAGTTTTTCCTATGATCTGCCATCCTCCGGGACTGTCTGTAGGGTAGATACCGGTCTGACTTCCGGCAATTCCCACTGACCCCTTGTTTATTTTGGTTCTGGGTGTACCCAGTCTGGGAGTAGCTATTCTCTCATCCATTCCTCCGAGGTAGGGAAAGCCAGGTGTAAATCCTAGCATGTAGATGAGGTACTCCTTAGAAGAGTGTATAGCAATTACATCTTTTACTGACAGAGAGTTGTGCAAAGCCACGTTTTCTATATCAGGACCCTGATCTCCTCCGTAAAAAGTAGGTATTTCCACAATCTCAGGAAGGGGAATACTGATATTCCCCAGCTTGATTTCCAGGGATTTCATCTGCTCTAAAAGATAGGAATATGAAAGTTTCAAAGGGTCATAGTGAACCATCAGAGAACGGTAGGTAGGTGTAATTTCTTTGATGCCCTCTATATTTTCTCTTTCCACAGCGATCATCATAGATCTAACTTTTGAGTTTGTTTCTTCTGATATTTCATTTCCAAATTCTATAACAAGGGCCCGGTCCCCTGCGGTTAGGTATTTAGTTTTTTTATAAATAATAATCACTCTCCATTACTTTCTCAAAGTTTAAAAAAATTATTTTATAAAATCTGAGATGGCGGTTATTGTGATGCCCTCTTTTTCAAGTTCTTCACGGATTTTTCTTACAAAATCCAAGGCTTTTGGATTATCTCCATGGACGCATACAGAGTCAGCTTTTATGGATATTTCTTCTCCGTTTATTGCAGTTACTCTACCTGTTTTTACCATTTTTATAACTCTTGCAATAGCAAAATCAGCATCATGTATAACTGCCCCTTCTTTATTTCTAGAGACAAGAGTTCCGTCTGGATTGTACGCCCTGTCAGCAAAAACTTCGTTGGCTGTTTTTAATCCAATTTTTTTACCTGATTCTATCATCTCACTGTTGGCAAGGCCTAGAAGGATAATATCTTTATCAATGTCATAAATGGCCTGGGCTATAGCATCAGAAAATTCTTTATCCTTAGCAGCCATGTTGTACATTGCACCATGAACTTTTACATGCTGTATTTTCTCACCGTGGGAAACAGCAAAGGCCATAAGTGCTCCTAACTGATATTTCACATAATTTTTTACCTCTTCAGGTGATGCTGATATATTTCTTCTGCCAAATCCCATTAGGTCAAAAAATCCAGGGTGAGCCCCTATACCGATGTTATATTTTTTTCCCATGGCTACGGTTTTGTCCATTACCATAGGGTCTCCCCCGTGCCATCCGCAGGCTATATTTGCCGAGGAGATATATTTTAATATCTCTTCATCCATCCCTATCTGATAATTTCCAAAGCTTTCACCTAAATCGCTGTTGAGGTCAATCTTAAACATTCTATTCCCCCCTATATAAAAAATCATTCATTTTAATTATCGAACCGGTGGTCCAGTATTTATTTTCTGAATGATACCATAAAAAAATTAAGTTGTCTACAAAGTTCATTCATAATTTTTTGAATTTAATTCAGCAATTCAGATCAAATGAATTGTTTTTCAAGAGCTGAAGACATAAAATTTTTTCTGAGAATAAAAAAAAATGAAGGGATCATCCCTTCATTATCCTTTATATCCAAGTTCTCTGGAAATGTTCATTGCAGTTTCTTTAACCTTTCGGATTATTTCAGGAAATTTCTCCTCAGTAAACCTCTGGTCAGGACCGGCAGTACTCAGTGCCCCTATTACATTTTTTGTA
>NZ_JBFHGC010000365.1:0-3016 GCF_041583315.1 Ilyobacter sp.
AGGAAGTGTCACCACAGTACCAAATGGTATAGCTCCTTCTACAGGAATAGGAGTAAATCCAAATTTTAACAGTTCAATTTCTCTTCCTATATAATCATCAGCCACCGAAGCTACAGCTATAAATTTGGTTCCGTCCATTACAGAACCTCCACCTCCAGCAAGTATAAAGTCAATTTTTTCTTTTCTTACTATTTCCACGGCTCCCATAAGAGTTGTAAATTTCGGATTGGCCTCTATACCACCAAACTCAAACACTTCTCTCTCAGATTTAAGAAGCTCCTCTTTGACTTTATCCAGTGTCCCGAATCTCTTGACAGATCCCCCGCCGTATGTGATAAGGATTCTGGCATTCTTTGGCACAAGCCTGTCCAGCTTTGTAAACTGTTCCTTACCAAAAACAACGTTTGTAGGGTTATAAAAACTAAAATTTAACATATTTCCCTCCTGATATATTTATTTTAATGTTATTGTAATTAACTTTTTTTATCCAAAGGGCATTTGATTATACACATTCCCTTTTCCTGGTCATATTTTTTAATCTGTTCCTGAATATCTTCCTTTGTAAGAATGAGCTCCTGTATCTTTTCATCTATAAGATCTACATGATCTAGGAGAATTTTCTTTCTTTCATCTACTGTGTCCATTCCTCCTTTTTTCAGAGAGATATAATATTTCATTTCCTTTAAAGACATCCCGGTTTCTTTGAGATTTAAAAAAAACTCAATCCATATTAAATCATTTTCTGTATATACTCTGTTGTCATTTTTATCTCTGGCAATCTTTCTGATCACTCCGTTTTTTTCATAATACCTCAGCTTGGATTTTGTTATATGAAAACGTCTGGCTACTTCATCTATATTCATGTCCGCCTCCTTTACTCAGTATTACATAAATATACACCTTAAACCATGGTCTAAGGCAAGTTTTTTTTAAAAATTTTACAAAACATCCGAAGAATAACAATATCAGTTACGTCATAAATCAATTTAGATAAAGTTAAAAATATTCTCAGTCTTTGAAAATTTACGAGTATTTTCCCCTTTTATTTTGGACACAAATTATTTTAATGCTGAAAATAGAAAAATAATAAATAAATGAACTTGTATATTATGTAGGAATTGCTCTGAAAAATAAGAAGAGTATATTAAGCTTAATAATTATAGAAAATAAAATACTCTGTTTTCTGGATAACTTGCCTTTTGTGTCTTAAGAGTGAGAGTGATTCTTAAATTAGGAAAAATTTACATTTTAAAAGGAGGCTGTTATGAAAAATTTTTTGGCAATTTTAGGTGTTATTTTTTTGGTAATACTATTTATACTTTTGTTTAGATAAAATTATTAAAAAAACACAGAATTTTACATTTATAATACTAAAATCATATATATAAGTTGATGAAATAGTAATCAAATTATTGAGGAGGAGATTTCTGATGGAAAAATTTGAGTACATGGAAAAATTTGGTCATGAACAGCTGGTTTACTTTTTTGATAAGACTACCGGCCTCCGGGGAGTTACCTGTATTCATGATACAAGCCTGGGACCGGCTCTGGGTGGAACAAGGATATGGCCATATGAAAATGAGGAAGAAGCCGTCTTAGACGCATTCCGGCTCTCACGGGGGATGACCTACAAGGCTGCCTGTGCAGGTTTAAACCTCGGAGGAGGAAAAACTGTTTTAATAGGAGACCCTAAAATTCTCAAAAGTGAAGCATACTTCAGAAGCCTGGGAAGATTTGTGCAAAGCCTCAACGGGAGATATATAACTGCTGAAGACGTAAATACAAACACTAAAGATATGTCATATGTGGCCATGGAGACTGATTATGTGGTGGGACTCCCTGGAAAGAGTGGTAATCCCTCCCCGGTAACCGCCTGGGGAATTTTTATGGGTATAAAAGCCACACTTAAAGAACTCTTCGGGGACGATTCGATTAAAGAGCGTAGCTTTGCTGTGCAGGGTGCAGGACAGACAGGATATTATCTTATAAAATATCTTCTGGGAGAAGATTATCCTGACAAAAATTATAAAGCTGAAAAAGCCTCTAAAATATATTTTACCGAAATAAATGATGATCATATAAAAAGAATGAAAGCTGAGCATCCTGAAGTGGAATTTGTATCACCTGAGGATGTATATTCTTTAGAAGTTGATATTTTTTCACCCTGTGCCCTTGGAGCCGTCATAAATGACGAAACTGTTCCTAAGTTTCGGTGCAAGGCCATAGCCGGAAGCGCAAATAACGTCCTAAAGGATGCAGAACACGGCAGGAAGCTCAAAGATAGAGGAATCCTGTATGCTCCTGATTATGTAATAAATGCAGGCGGTCTCATAAATGTGTATCACGAGCTCCAGGGATACAGCAGAGATAAAGCCGTTGGAGATGTAGAGCTCATCTATGACCGTCTTATGGAGATATATAAAATCTCAAAAGATGAAAATATAGCTACCAGTGATGCAGCAGACAGATTTGCAGAAAACAGGATTAGGATCATAAAAGAAATAAGAAGTAATTATATAAAACGATGATTTCAAAAGACTGTAAATTAAAAACGACACTGTATAGGGGAGGGAAGCGATGAAAGAGTTTAAAATACTGGCAATAAATCCAGGATCTACTTCTACAAAAATATCCGTTTTCAAAGGAGAAAATGAGATATTTTCAGAAACCATAAGTCACTCTGCAGAGGATATTCACCAGTTTGAAAAAATAATAGATCAGTTTCAATTCAGAAAAAATATAATAGAAAAAACTCTTAAGGAAAAACATCTTCTGGATGAGAGGCTGGATGCCGTGGTGGGACGTGGTGGGCTCTTACGACCTATCTCAGGTGGCACCTATATTGTAGGAGATGCCGTACTCAGCGATCTGAGCGCCGGGGTATCTGGTGAACACGCCTCAAATTTAGGGGGTATTCTAGCCCATGAAATAGGAGAAGATTTCCATGTCCCTTCCTATATCGTAGATCCTGTAGTAGTTGATGAGCTTGAGCCTGTGGCCAGGATTTCCGGGATCC
>NZ_JBFHGC010000366.1:0-2993 GCF_041583315.1 Ilyobacter sp.
AAACTTTTAAACAAAAAATCCAGATTATATAATCTGGATTTTTATTGTTCTTTCAGAAAAAATTCAAGTGTTTTCTTTGATTTTAATTCGTTACAGTGGTTGCAAAAAAACTGAGTAGAACCGCATGCTGCCAGAATCTCCACTTCTTTTCCGCATTTGTCACATAAGGCAGCTTTTTTAAAGGTTTTTTTACATTTGTCACAGTGATATTTTCCAGTGAGACTGTCCTTGGTGGTTTCTTTTCCGCAAACTGGGCATATATTAATTTTATCCATAAAATATTCTCCTTTTTATAAAATTCATAGATCTGATACTCATTATAAAATTATTTTATACGGATTTCAAGTCTTATTTATGAGACCTTTATTATCATTCATATTTCAAACTCCAAAAACAATGTGGCAAAATTTGAACCCCCTCTTACATCATTTATAACTCCTTGAATTCCTGATCTGTGAGAAATTCCTATTCCTGCATATGAATTATTAAACTCCTCTTTTCCAAAGATATCCCCTATATTAAAAGACAGAGAGATATCCATATAATTTAAGAGCTTACTCCTGGCCTCTTTACTTTCACTGTTGAAATTTTGAGTTTCTATATCCAGGTATTCACCCACGTATGACAGTCCCTCTCCTACTCCCAGTCTTGTGCGAATACTGTTGCTCCATGGGAATTTCTTATAGTATAATTTCACAGCAAAATTTATCTGATAAGTATCTTTACCGTTTAATTCTATAGGTTGTGTGTATTGTCCGTCTGACTTTATTATATCCTGGCTGTGATAGAGGAGGCTGGTCAAAAATGTGAAGTCCAAAGGAAGTCCCTTAAAATCTTTTGATAAAAATCTTTCCACCTGTAAACCTGCAAAATACGACTCCTGTTCATCCCACTGGTCGAATTCACCAAAAGTTCTTCTTAGTTTTGAATAATTTGCCCTCCCGTAAATAGGCCTTAATATATATTTTGTATCAGATGTTTCCCCAGGTTCTCCAATTATAACTGTGGAAAAAGAAACGTAAATCAATAATAGAATATAAATTTTTTTCATAAGTTTCCTCCTGTGGATGAGTATATAATAGTTTTACCAGTATATCTCCCGTATCCTTCTGTCTGCCAATAACAAAAGATTTAAGAATATGAAAAATAAAAAAGGTTTTTTAAAAATAAATAATATAGTATATTTAACTTATATTAGGAGGTCTTCACTGTGTATGAATTAGATGAGATTTTAAAAAAATTAAAAGAATCGAAAAAGAAACTGCCAAACAACCCAAAGGATTACAATAATTGCTGTAAAGAGTTAAAAAAATATGAAAATGAACTTTTTTCCTCATACGGCAATACCAATACTCAAATCGGTAATGAAAATATGTCTGAAGAGATGATAGCATGTCAGAAAGAACTTCAGAACTGGGCAAAATCAGAATTTCAAAGAGTACATGCAGAATTATCAAAATCTGAAATTGATGATGATATAATACATGGATTTATGAAAAGATTAGAGGAATTTTAATTACGGCTGGAAATTATTTCCAGCTTTTTTTTTATTTACTTTAATGTATTCAGAAAAGCGTATTTCCATAACCTATGCAGAAATAGGAGTGATCAGAGTGCTTTTCTGACGAAGGAACTATTCTTTTTATTATAAGCCCTTGATACACTGGGACAATATATGTATAATTGTTTTACTGGACTTATTATCTTTGATAATACAGTGGGATCCATAGGGAAAAATTCACATTTACTTTGAAGGGGGAAGTTATGCCAGAAGATATAAAAGAAAAGATAGTATATAGTTTTAAAAATGATTACAGCGAAGGAGCACACCTGGATATTCTAAATGCTCTGATAAATACAAATACCAGCCAGCAGAATGGGTACGGGGAAGACTGCTATTCAGAAGAGGCTGTGGATATACTCAAGGATAAAATCAATAATGAAAATATAGACATACATTTTGTCGCAGGAGGAACCCAGGCCAACCTGGTGGTGATCTCATCAGTCCTAAGGCCCTATGAATCCATCATAGCTGCAGATACCGGGCATATAAGCACTCATGAGACAGGGGCTATAGAGGCTACAGGTCACAAAATCAGTATTGTTGAAAGTCTGGACGGGAAACTTCTTCCAGAAAGAATTGAAAAATTGCTTTCTGAGCACAGCAGTGAACATATGGTAAAGCCGAGAATGGTTTTTATATCAAATTCTACTGAACTGGGAACGGTTTATAAAAAAAATGAGCTGGAAAAACTGTCGTTATTCTGCAAAAAAAACGATCTGATCTTATATATGGACGGGGCAAGGTTAGGGGCAGCACTGACATCAGATACAAATGATCTGACACTGGAGGATATCTCCAGGCTTGTGGATGTTTTTTATATAGGGGGTACTAAAAACGGTGCACTTTTGGGAGAGGCAATAGTCCTCTGTAATGATAGCTTAAAGAAAAACTTCAGATATAATATGAAACAAAAGGGTGCTCTTATGGCCAAGGGAAGAATACTTGGTATACAGTTTTCAGAGCTATTCAGAAATAACCTGTTTTTCTCTCTGGGGAAACACGCCAACTTTATGGTGTCTAAGCTCGGATCATCCATAGAGAAGCTAGGATACGATTTTCTTAATGAGACAGAGTCCAATCAGATATTCCCCATATTCCCGACAGAAGTAGTGGAGAAACTCACTGAAAAATATGGCTTTTATGTATGGCAGAATATCGATGATGAAATGTCTGCTGTGAGACTGGTTACTTCCTGGGCCACAAAAGAAGAGATAGTGGACCGATTCCTGTCAGACCTTGAAAAATTAATTGAGCACAAATAAAGCCTTTAAATATTATAGGATACCCCTAGAATAATGGCTAATGTGATCAGAAGACAAATAAAAAAGAGACATATAAGGGTAAACCAATATGTCTCTTTTTATTTGTCTTCTGATCACATTAGCCATTCTTCTAAGGATATCCTATAATATTTAAAGGCTCTATTTGT
>NZ_JBFHGC010000367.1:0-2988 GCF_041583315.1 Ilyobacter sp.
AACAGGACTGTCATGATCTTCATGGAGAGGGTCACTCATATCGCAGTTTGTCAGGTTCAGCTCTTCGATATCTGGCACGGCCTGTCTGTAAACAGGATCATTTTTATAATCATCAATATCTATAAGCGAAAGATAATAAGGTGTCGATGCAAATGGAAACTGCTCGATTGTTTTTTTCATGGATTTTTTTTCTTCGTCGTTAAACTCAATATTGAGTATTGATTCTAAAGTTTCAAGATCTTTAATAGAATGTTTTAACTGCCATTTCCAATTATACCAATCGGAAATATTTGATTCGCTGTTCAATTTTTTTACTATTTGTTCTCTGTTAAGTTTTTTATTCATAAAAATTTAACACCCCCAGAACACTCTAACACGTAATTCAATATCAGTCAAACTTATAAAAAGAATTATGCATTACTTTTTTCAATACCTAAAATTACTTTTTTCTTTTTTTAAAAAGTTTTTTTGATTATTTTAGTTTGTTTAAGTTCTTAGTATGATTTTTTATCTGGAAAAAAACAGCGATCCAAACTACCCAGAACTTATTTTTTAATCAGAAAAAGATTCTAAAATTCATTGAATGTATCTATATGTTATTAAAAAATGTGAACATAAATGATTTTGAAGAAAGAATTGATTTTACTAGTCAAAATATTCTGAAATCAATTGGAATCCAAAGATTTTAAAAAATCAAAAATCATCTCATAAAATTATGTATGTTTTTTTATATTGCTTGACAAATCGGCTCTAATGAAGTAGTTTATATACAAATTTAAAATTAATATTAAAGTTATTTTACTATTATTTAATTCATATATTTTGAAGAAGGGGGAGAAATTATGAGTCAATTTACATCAAAACATTCCCAGGGGAAATATCTTTCAGACGGGGTTTTTGGGGTTGCAAAAGAAGCTAGAGAGAAAAAAGCAGAAATAGGAAATGACAAGGTTATTGATTCAACTCTTGGGGTGTTTTTTACTGAAAACGAGGAGTTGGGTACTCTGGCAACTTTTTTTAAAAAATACAATGAGCTTGACTCTCTAAAAAAAGCTAAATATTCCGAAGCTATTGTCGGAAACAAGAAATATCTAGAAGCAGTTGAAAACTGGGTTTTAGATGATGTAAAAAGGGATTTTTATGTGAGAAGTGTTGCTACTGCAGGGGGAACAGGGGCACTAAGTAATACCATGTGGAATCATTTGGATGCTGGACAAGCTATTGTCATTCCAAACATAGCGTGGGGATCATACAAGGTAATGGCCAGAGAGTACTCGCTAGAAGCTTCAGAATATGAGCTTTTTAACGAAAATGATACTTTTAATGTAAAATCATTCTTAGACAAATGCAGTGAAGCTGTAGATAAACACGGGAAAGTGGTGGCAATAATCAATGATCCTTGCCATAACCCTACTGGATATACAATGAGCGATGAAGAGTGGAAAGAAGTTATAGAGGGGCTCAATATCATAGGAGAAAAAGGACCTGTTGTGCTCATAAATGACATAGCCTACATGGATTTTTCTTTCAACGGGCTAGTAGAATCCAGAAAATATATGAATGCATTTAACAGTATATCTGATAACGTAATGATAGTAGTAGCATTTTCAATGTCTAAAAGTTTTACAAGTTATGGGTTCAGGGTAGGAGCACAAATAGCACTTGCAAAAAAAGAGGAAACTGTAGAGGAATTCAAAAAAATAACTGAGTTTTCATGCAGATCAAGATGGTCTAATATCCCCAATGGCGGTATGGAAATATTTTCTGATATAATGGGTGATGCTGATCTTCTTAAAAAATCAAACGAAGAGAGGGCTGAGTTTGTAGATATGCTGGCTGCAAGAGGGAATATATTCATATCTGAAGCCAGAGAGTGCGATCTTCCAATATATCCTTATAAAGAAGGATTTTTTGTAACAGTCAGACTCAGTAAAGAGGATACTGTAAACCTACAGGAAGCACTAAAAAAGAAAAATATTTTCACAGTGGCTGTAGGCGGAGGTATAAGAATAGCTCTTTGCGGACTTACAAAGAAAAAAGTAAAGGGACTTGCATTTGTCATAAAAGAAACACTGGACGAAATGAAGAAGGGATAACAATAAATAATATAGGGGGCTCTGGAAAATTTTCCAGAGCCCCTATTTACTGTCTGCATATATTTTATAAATTACTGAATTCATAAAAGAAATTAAAGTTTCAATGAAATTGAGAGTTTGAGACATATAAAAGTAAAAAAAATCTTGACAAATGAGCCTAATTACTGTAAATTAACTTTAATGAGCGAGCTGGAATTGGTGAAAGCCGGCATTTTTTTTAAACTTTGTAATTGTTAATAGAATATCTGTTTTTTAGAGAACTTTAAATATATTTATATGAACCCTCTCGTGCTATGCATGGTTGGTAGTAGTATATGTGTTTTACAGGGATTTAAAATCATTTGAGCTTATTGTTTTTTTTAAGCTGTGATTTTAAATGCCTGTATTTTTTTTTACAAATTTATAAGTTTTATACAGGTAAATAATATTTTAAGAGGTAAATTTATTTTAGTTAGAAAAATCAAAAATTTAAATATTTGATATATAGGGGGGAAAATATGTCTAAAAAGTTTAAAAGAGTTTTGATTGCAAACAGGGGTGAAATTGCGATAAGAATAATAAGGGCCTGTAAAGAGCTCGGGATAAGAGCTGTAGCCATATATTCTGAAGAGGATAAAACTTCTCTTTTCAGAATGAAGGCAGATGAGGCCTATATGATAGGGAAAAATAAGGGGCCTATCGATGCTTATCTGTCTATCGATGAAATAATAAGCCTGGCCAAAAAAAAGGGAGTAGACGCAATCCATCCTGGTTACGGATTCCTTTCTGAGAATCCTGAGTTTACAAGAAAATGTGAGGAAGCCGGGATAGAGTTCATAGGACCTACAGCAGAGATGATGGAGAGTCTGGGAGATAAGATAAAGTCTAAAATCGTCGCCGCTAAAGTGGGAGT
>NZ_JBFHGC010000368.1:0-2980 GCF_041583315.1 Ilyobacter sp.
CAACACTTGGAGATATATTTATAAAAGGTTCTCCCCTGTCTGCCTTATCCAAAAAATTAGTGGCAACAATGGTAACCTGAATCTTATCTCCGTATTCTTCGTCAATTACAGTTCCAAACATTACATCTTCGGCTGATTTTCCAGCAGCATCTCTCACTAGGTTTGATATTGAGTGAGCCTCTACAAGTCCTAGGTTTGAAGAACCTGTTATATTGATAAGTATCTTACTAGCTCCTGAGATTGATTTTTCTAGCAGTGGAGACAGTAGTGCTTTTTCCGTTGCTTTTATTGCTCTGTTTTCTCCGTCAGCTTCACCAAAGCCTATCATAGCCATCCCAGAATCCAACATTGTAGTTCTTATGTCTGCAAAGTCAAGGTTAATGAGACCTTGTTGTATGATGAGGTCAGCTACCCCTCTTATTCCTATTTTAAGTATATTATTGGCCTCTTTAAATGCATTCTGAAGAGTGATTGTTTTTTCAGGAAGTTCAAAGAGTTTGTCATTTGGAATTACTACCAGCGCATCTACATGCTCTTTCAGACCATTTATACCCGTGTCAGCATTACTCATTCTCTTCTTACCCTCAAAGGTAAATGGCTTTGTTACAACCCCTACTGTCAGCACGCCTATTTCTTTGGCTATCTTTGCTATTATCGGAGCAGAACCTGTACCAGTCCCTCCTCCCATTCCAGCAGTTACAAAGAGCATGTCTGTTTCTTCCAAAAGAGCCTTTATTTTTTCTATATCTTCTTCTGCAGCCAGCTTTCCTATTTCAGGGTCTGCTCCTGCTCCCAGTCCTCTTGTTAATTTTTCTCCCAACTGGATTCTTATGTCTGCCAGAGAGTTATGAAGGTCCTGTGCATCTGTATTTGCTGCAATATATTCTACTCCACCTACTCCTGCTGAAATCATGTCATTGATGGCGTTTCCTCCGGCACCACCGGCACCTATAACTTTAATTCTCACTAAAGATTCATTTGTCTGTATCATATTCCCCTCCTAAAAATCCCCTTTTATATAAAGTTGGACAGCCATTCTTTTAGGCTAAAATTTTTCTTCGACACTTTTTCTTTTTTTACTATTTCAGCTGGTTTCTTTTCAGATGTTTTTTCCTCTGCTATTTTAGATGGTTCTTTGAGTTCATCTATTTTCTTATTTTTTATTTTATAGTGTTCATTTTCCAGAGTTTCCAGTAGTATTCCCAGTGATGTTGACATGGAGGGATGGACCTCAGACATTCCTTTGATCTTCATAGGCAGTCCTATTTTCACTCTGTAGTTGAGATCTTTTGACAGTTTCTCCACTACTCCCTCTACCATTACAGCTCCACCTGTCAGTATCACTCCGTTTCCAAGGTATCCCTTAAATCCGGATTCCTCTATAGCTACCATTACATATTTCAGTATATCTTCACTTCTTGCGTCTATTATATCTCTTACTGAGGATACACTGTACTTTTTCTCTTCCCCGTCCACTTCTAGGTAGATATTTTCCTCAAGCCTTTTATTGTGACAGAGATTTCTGAGCCTTTCAGCATCTTTTTTTCCAAGCTGCAGAATATAACCTATATCATTGGTATAGTGCATTCCTCCCAAAGGGATGGATTTAGAGTATATAAGTTTATCATTCTTAAATATTATGAGGTCTGTAGAACCCTCTCCTATATCTATCAGCGCAACACCCATTTTTTTGTCCTCATATGTCAAGACAGACTGGGCTGAGGCATAGGAGTTTAGAGTTATGTTTTCTACTCCTCTTCCGGCCTTATTTACCACCTCTACCAGAGATTCTAGCTGGGATATGTCCACAGTTATGAGATGTACATCCCCTTCTATGAAGCTCCCTACCATTCCTACAGGATGCTTTAATATACCGGAGTTATCTACTCTTATGTTATATATCTCTTTTTTTATTACTTTTTCATGGGGTTTCACCATCTCTTCCTGAGCCATTTTATATAGATTTTCCAGATCTTTTTCCTCTATTACAGTATCTTTTTTTGAAAAATTAAATTTTATATTCTTGGTGGCTGATTTTACATGTTTTCCGGCTATCCCTATGGACACCTTCTCTATCTTGTAGCCGCTCTCTCTCTCTGCGCTTTCAAGAGCCTGGGTCACACACTGGCTAAGGCTTTCCATATCTTCTACCGTAGCTTTTCTCATCCCCTTGGCATAAGTTTCCACCGAAGTGATCACTTTTATTTTCTCCCCGTTTTCACTAAGCTCCCCCAAGACAACTCTTATTTTAGAACTTCCCACATCCAATGCAGCTTTTATAAAACTTTCCTTCATAAAGCACTCCCCCACTTACTTAACTATGTAGTCATTGAATCTTATATCCATGTATTCGAGGTCATTCTGATTCAATTTCAGCTCCGAGTATAAACGCTCTGCAACATCATATTTTTTTTCCTCTACATTATTGTCAGTTTTGACAATTGTACCGTCAAATAAAACAAAGTTAATACACCATTTATTATAAATATATATTTGAGATATTAATTTTTCAATTTTTTTTCCTTTAATTTTTTTTAATATCTTCAAAAGTTCAGGTATTTGTTCTTCTTTTTTTATCAAAAGTAATGGAAGGTCTCTCACAGGTGTTTCTTCTAAATAAGCAAAAATATTTCCACTTTCATCTACAGTATAGACTCTATCTTTATACTGGGCATAGTAGCTAGAATCTTTTTCTTTTATTTCTACTCTTATCTCATCGGGGAGTATTTTCTTTACTTGTGCTTTCTCTATACGGATATCCTCTTCCAACATTTTTTCAATGGCTTTAGAATCTACGTCCCAGATATACTCACCTGTGACAGTTTCCATCTGTTTTTTCACTTCCCTCTGGGTGAGGTTTAAATCTCCAAAAATCCAGACTTTTTCCACTTTAAATATATCTCTCTTAAGAAAGACTTGGTCCATATAAAAAAATGCAGCAGCAAATAAAAAGAGCAGTATAATTTTAAAAAATGCCTTC
>NZ_JBFHGC010000369.1:0-2969 GCF_041583315.1 Ilyobacter sp.
ACAAATATACCTTCAGAAACACTGGAATACATATTAAAAAACTTTACGAAGACAAAATTCATAGTGGATACAGTTTCCCTGGAAAAGTCCAAAAAAATAACGAATCTGCTCCCATACATCGACACATTGAAACCAAATAAAATAGAGGCTGAAGAGCTCAGCGAAGTAAAAATAAATACAAAAGAAGATGTAGAAAACGCAGCAGACACAATCATTAAAAAGGGCGTAAAAAATATATTTATATCCCTGGGAAAAGAAGGGGTTTATTATTCTGACGGAAGTGAAAAAGGGTTTATAAAATCTCCTGAAATCACAGTTACAACAGCTACCGGTGCAGGAGATGCATTTTTAGCAGGTGTGATCTACAGCAAATCCGAAAGAGAAAATATAAAAAAACAGGCAATCTACGGGGTAGCTGCCAGTATAGCAGTCCTAACCAATGGAAAAAGCAGAGAAAACAATCTTAATATAGACAGGATTAATGAAATTCTTAAGGAGGTAAAAAAATGCAATTCTATGAAAAATATTTAGACATATCACCAGAGGTATCAGAGGCACTGGAGAAGGGATTGCCTGTAGTGGCACTTGAATCCACAATCATATCCCACGGAATGCCTTATCCTGAAAATGTAAATACTGCCCTTGAAGTAGAAAGAATAATAAGAGAAAAAGGTGCTATTCCTGCTACTATAGCTATTTTAGAAGGCAGGCTCAAAGTTGGACTTTCCAAAGATGAGATAGATTTACTGGGAAAAACAGGCCTGGAAGCAGTAAAAACAAGCAGAAGAGACTTACCATTTATCATATCAAAGAAACTTACAGGAGCTACTACAGTGGCATCAACCATGATCATTGCATCTTTTGCAGGGATAAGAATATTTGCAACTGGGGGTATAGGAGGGGTTCACAGAGGAGCCGAGACTACCTTTGACATCTCAGCAGACCTTCAGGAGCTTGCCAATACCAATGTAGCAGTTATATGTGCAGGAGCCAAATCAATCCTTGATATTGGTCTTACACTGGAGTACCTTGAAACAAACGGGGTTCCTGTGGTGGGATATCAGACAGATGAACTTCCTGCTTTTTACACCAGAAAAAGCGGATTTAAAGTCGACTATAAGGCAGATACTCCGAAAGATATAGCTCTGGCACTTAAGGCCAAATGGGAGTTAGGACTAAACGGGGGGATGGTTATAGCAAATCCTATTCCAGAGGAGTACTCCATGGATCATAAGCTTATTAGCGATGTCATAGAAAATGCTCTTATAGAGGCTGAAAAAAATAATATAAAAGGTAAAGAATCCACACCTTTCCTTCTGGCAAAAGTAAAAGAACTTACAGAAGGTAAATCTCTTGAATCAAATATCCAGCTTGTATACAACAACGCCAGGCTGGCAGCAGAAATATCAAAAGAACTGGCGTCTTTAAATCACGTAAAATACTAAAACAACACAAAGAGGCTGCCTAATTACAGGCAGCCTCTTCTATATTTAAATTCCCCCGAATTTTTAAATCATTCTTTTCTGATTTTCTCAGTTTTTTTACTGTTTCATCCCTTTTATATAGCCTTCCATTCTGTCCATGGCTTTTGTCAGGATCTCTTTTTCTTTAGTACAGGCTATTCTGATATACCCTTCAGTGGAAAAAGCCTTCCCTGGTACTAAAGCGACCCCTGTTTTCTCAAGAATTTCAAGTGCAAAATCCAAGGAATCTTTGTTGCTTATTTTGCTGTAACCTGCATATACATAAAAGGCCCCTTTTGGGATTACCACGTCAAACCCCATAGCTTCCAGTCTAGAGCATACGAGCTTTGCCCTGCTCTCATACTCAGATGCTATGTCACTGACATCTGAGGCATCTTTCAAGGCGACTATACCACCTATCTGAGATAAGGTCGAAGGCGATGTGACTGTATACTGACTGACCTTTATGAGTTCTTTTCTGAACTTTGCGTGGGTCATTAAATATCCAACCCTCCATCCCGTCATGGAATGGGATTTTGAAAATCCGTTGATTACAATTACCTGATCTTTTACATTTTCACATCTGGCAATAGAATAAAATTCTTCCCCGGAAAAAACCAGCTCGCTGTATATTTCATCAGAAATTATAAACAACTTTTTTTTCTCGAGTACAGCTGCAATTTTTTCCGTCTCCTCCCTAGAGAGTATTACTCCCGTAGGATTTGTGGGATAATTCAGTATTACAGCCTTAGTCTTATCAGTTATTGCACCTTCTAGCATCTCTGGAGTAAGCTTAAAATCATTTTTGCTGGTGTCTATAAATACAGCCTTGGCTCCATAGAGTTTCAGAAGAGCTTCATAAAGAGAAAAAGCAGGAAGTACAACTACTACTTCATCTCCCTCAGATAGAATTCCTTTGAGAGTTGTGGAAAGAGCTTCTGTAGAACCTACAGTTACAAGTACTTCGTCTGCACTGTAGTCAATATGATATTTTCTTTTATAAAAAGAAACTATCTCCTGCCTTAATTCAGGAATCCCTCCCAAAGGAGCGTAAGAGAGCTGATTTTCCATCATGTATTTTGCTGTTTTTTGGGTTACTATTTCTGGAGTTTTTATATCAGGTTCTCCGATAGTGAGGTTAATACTGTCAGGTATATTTGCACACTTCTGAGCAATCTGACGTATTATGGATACCTCCATCTCTCTTACTCTCTGATTGACTTCCATTGCTTCCTCCTCTTACTTCTTTAAATTTCTTAAGTCTTCCATTATCTGTGTTTTACCTGCTGTTTTCTCATCTACATTTTTGATTATTTTTGCAGGACTTCCTGCTACTACCACACCTGGTGGTACATCTGCAGTTACTATTGCTCCTGCAGCTACTACAGAACCTTTTCCTATTCTTACACCTTCTAGAACTACTGCATTAGCACCTACCATTACATCATCTTCTACTACTACAGGATCTGCTGAAGGTGGCTCTATAACTCCTGCAAGTATAGCTCC
>NZ_JBFHGC010000370.1:0-2939 GCF_041583315.1 Ilyobacter sp.
AGAGGCTCTCAGCATTACAGGTTCATTACCTTGTAATACTTGTGGAAGAGGGGACACCTGTGAAACAAGTGCAGTAAAAGCTCTTCACGGAGAAGATGCTACTGCTGGAATTCACAACTGTCTTGCTGTTGAAAATCAGGATGTTTGGGAAAAAGGCAAAGAAGTTGGTCTGAAATTAGGTAAGCTAATTAACGGAGAAGAAAAATATATTCCAAGTGAGCTTACTAAAGAAGTAATAGCTCGAATGCAAGAGATCGGACGTAAATAAATTTACAAAGAGTCTGTCAAGAAAATTAGAATTAATAATATCAGAAAATTTTTAATAATTATCTGTTTATGGCAATAAAATATTATCATCTTATTGGATTGTTTCACAGAAAAGGTATTTATAAACAGACTCCTGATAGTCAGAAAAAAAAATAAGTACGTCAATGTATGGAAAATTTAATAATATATGGATTTTGACTAGAAAAAGGCACTCTTTGGAGTGCCTGGTCTTATGAGTGTAATATTTAGTTGTATTATTTTTAAAGTTTTATATTCTATAATTAGACACAGGTTATCTTAATTTCCACTATGAAATTAAGGCTTCAAAGTTTTTAGTTTTGATATAGTAGGAGCTTAAAAGTAACCTGCTTAGCTTCTTTTATTCAAGCTATTTTTTATCTTCTTCAAGAGCCGGAGCTGTTCCATAAACAAACTTTCCATTAAAATATTTCTTTTGGATTTGGACAGCTTCCTCTCCCCACGCTTCAATTCCATTTAACTTGATCCTGCTTAAGTTATACACCTTAGTATTGTGTGGAGCGCCATCTGCCATATCTGCAACCGGCATCAGGTTTTCACATGGAAACTCCTCACACTCAGAACAGTTATGTAGTCCCTTCTCCTCAACACAGTTTTTAGTAATACACCCTTTACCACATGTTAATGGCATCTCAAAGGAACACCCTTTTTCACTCCTGCACCCCTCACAAGGTATATCCTTAGCCTCTACTCCCAGATGTTTCCCTGTCTGTTCTGCCAGCTCCTCAGTAATATTTTCCTTATAATACGCACATGCAAAGCATCCCAACCCACATGGGGCAGTCATTTGTCTTATGTCCATAAGATTCCCTCCTATTATTTAATAATTTATATATTATCTGCTATAAAGCTGTTTTCAAAATTTTTCTGGATACTTCCAAATTTATATCTCTGGTTTCAGACAGAACAGTCATTCCATGTTTTTCCAGAGCTTCAATAAGCTTCTCAATGTCTTCTTCTTTAATATTGTAATCTGATAGTTTTGTTTTCATTCCACGGCTGTGAAAAAATTCTTCCATCTTAGAGATACCACTGCTTTTAGAAATAAATTTCGAAACAGACCGTATAGTATATCTTAATTCTTAGACTGCATCATCTTCATGATAGGTTTTTGTTCCTCTTGCTCTTCAGGACTTAGATCAAAGTAGCACTGAAGACCCTTGAAGTTTAAACATCCATTACAGGCAACGCACTTTGCAGGAGACCTGTCCCCGTCCTGCCATCTTTTTACCAGACCAGGCTCTTTAACTAATGCCCGGGATATGGATATCCCTTCAATCTTTGTATCTTCTAAAATTGAATCAATGGTATCTACATCTCTGATTCCACCCACAAGAATTACAGAACTATCCACCTTTTCGCTCAATTTCTTGGCAGATTCAAGGTGATATGCCGAATGTCTTAAAGATCTCATGGCACTATAAAACCCAGTAGCTGTCCCTCCACTTACTTCAATGGCATCCATTCCAACTTTCGAGAGCTCCTCTCCTATCACAAGAAATTCTTCTTCCGTTAAACCCTTATCTTCAGTTTCAAAATCAGAACTGTTCAGCTTAATCCACACTGGGAAGTCCTTTCCACATGTGGTTTTAATCTCTTTAAAGATATCCACAACAATTTGCATATTTCTTTTGGTGTCTCCCCCATACTCATCTGTTCTTTTGTTAAAAGTAGGGCTTAAAAATTTACTTAACAGGTAACCGTGAGCACCGTGGATTTGGACTCCGTCAAATCCTGCCTCTTTAGATATAAGCGCTGCCTTTCCAAATTCTTTAACAAATTCTTTAATCTGCTCTATTGAAAAAGCTGTGGCTGTTATCCCTGAAAGGGGGTCTACATATTCAGAGGGACCATAGACAGGACCTTCAGGTGGTGCAAACAACTGTGCCCCGGAATGGTTGATCTGAGCAACTATTTTCGTACCGTATTGATGAACTGTATCAGTTACCTTTTTAAGATTTATCATTGTATCATCTTTTATAACAGGAACATTCCCTGCATAATGATCGGTTGACGAAAATACAGCATAACCAAAAATTATTAGACCGACATCTCCCTTACTCAGGTTTTCATATAATTCAATTGTCTTCTGACTGGGTTTATTGTCTACAGCATACGCCCCATATGTAGCCGATCTGAAGATTCTATTTTTTACTTCTATGCCTCCAATTATAGCTGGTTCAAATGTATTTTTCATTATCATAATCACTCCTATTTTCTTAATTTTATTTTCACAATTATAAATGTTTCCCGATTTTTTCGTTATATTTCCTCTCCCATGCTTCAATACCATTTAACTTGACCCTGCTGAGATCATAAATAGTCTAATACATCTTTTCTAATAATTTTAATGCTGATTCTTCTGTTAATTTTCTAGGAGTTGCCATCAAAACAATTTGCTCTTTCATAGTAGCTTCTGCCAATGTTTTTAACTCTTCTTTCTTAACCCCAGCTTCACCAAGAGTTGGAATATTAAGTTTTTTATTAAGTTCTTTCAACTTATCTACTATGATTTTAGATGCTTCTACAGCACTTAAATTGGCAATATCTAATCCCATTGCTAAACCGATCTCTTTTACTGATTCAGCTGAAACAACTGCATTAAACTCTACACCAACTGGCAGTGCTATTGC
>NZ_JBFHGC010000371.1:0-2936 GCF_041583315.1 Ilyobacter sp.
GACTGTAGCTTACAAAGGCGTTAAAAGAAACATCTACTTCCTAGACATTTGAAAACTCTTGACCTTTTGGTTACTTTTCTGTCAAGAGAAAAGTAACACTGGGTAAATTCAGTAATTTATAAGAATTTCTTTCAAGTTGCTACTTGAGTTAATCAACTTAAAGATTCACTTTTTTTTAAAATTTTTAATAGTTTTGTAAAATTAATAGAAACAGAGAAAATGATATTAGTGGTACAGGGGTTTAAAATTGGTAGTACCAGTTTTATTTTGTTTTTCTATGATTAATAAGCTATAATAGATGGTAAGAAAATCTTTTTTATGAAATCTAAAGATGGGTGGAGGCAACTATGAAAAAAGAGAAGATGGCAACGAGAAAAATTCTTCTGGAAAGAAGAGATCAGATAGATTCAACCCAAAAAGAGAGTTTAGACGAAGAGATATTTAAAAATTTTATAAAAAGTATTTTTTATAAAAATGCAAAAACTATTTTTATTTTCGTGAGCTTTGGAAGCGAAGTTAATACTCATAAAATAATAGAAAGAGCCATAAAAGACGGAAAAAATGTATGCGTTCCCAAAATAAACTCAAAAGAAAAAGGGATGGAAGTATTTAAAATAGAGAGTATGAGTGAACTGAAAGAGGGATATTTCGGAGTTTTAGAACCTTTTGAAGAAAAATGTAAAATTTCCGGGGAAGACCTGGACCTAGTTGTAGTTCCTGGAGTTGGCTTTGATAAAAACGGTTACAGAATAGGTTACGGCGGCGGGTTTTACGATAAATTTTTTAATAATATGGAAAAAGATGTTTCCAAAATAGCTTTAGGCTATGACATACAGATTGTGGATGAGCTGGCAACAGAGAAACATGATAAAAGAATAAACGGTCTTATCACAGAAAGCTGCACCTATATATTTGTATGTTAGTACCACTAAAAGAGATCCTGAAAAATATAGAAATATTCACACATCTCAGCGAACCACAGACAGATTATCTTGTTAAAAATTCAAAACTTGTGGAAGCAGATAAGAAAGAATCTATACACAGACAGGGAGAGCTGTGTACAAATCTAAGTGTGGTAATAGACGGGGAAATCTGCGGGATAAAATACAGTTCCACAGGCAAAGAACAGGTACTGGCTTATTATGGTCCTTCAGAATGTTTTGGAGGGATACTTATTTTTAATGAGGAAAAATATCCGGCCAGCCTTATTGCAGAGGAAAAGTCACTGGTTTTAGAGATTCCGAAAAAAGTTGTTTTTCAGCTCTTTGACAATAAAGAGTTTCTTCAGGTTTTTCTCAGGGATATGAGCAGAAAAATTGTCAATCTTTCTGATATTATAGAGGTCCTTGTACACACCTCTGTGAAATCAAGAGTGGCGAGATATATACTTAAAGAGGTGGAAAAACAGGGAAGCAGTACAATAAAACTTCACAAAAGTAAAACTGTAATTGCAAAAGAGCTAGGCAGTGTGAGAGAGGTGGTATCAAGGGTTTTTAAAACCTTTGAAAACAAAGGGATAATAAGAGGAGACAAGTGTGGAAATATTTGTGTTTTAAATATTACTGAACTTGAAAAAGAGTATATGAAATAAGGGTGCAGAGAGAAAAAAATTATTGACACATACGGATGTTTTCTGTTATTATCAAGTACAAAAGATATAAAAAACCAGGAGGAATTGACATGTTGTTTAGGATAAGCAGGACGAGGAGGCATATTACAAACCAATATAAATCGTTCTAAATGGCTAAATTGACATCATAAATTTCTTTTGAAAAGATTGGAGAGGAGCGGCTCTCTATGAGTATACAAAAGTTGATAAAGCCGACAGTTTTACTCTGTTGGCTTTTTTTTAAAAGATGCACCGGTATTAGCCAGATAAACTTAGGCGGATACCGGTTTTTTTTATAACATCTGTTTAAGAGAATAGTCAAAAATAACAGAAGAAAAAAAGGTACTAAAATCAAATTGCCTAAAAGAGTATTATACATTATATATAAATATGAACAGGAGGAATTGTAAAAATGGTGAGAGTAGGAATAATAGGAGCCACTGGATATGCCGGACAACAGCTTGTATGGTATCTGAATATGCACAAAAATGCAGAAATAAAGTTTATGGTATCAAACAGCTATGTAGGACAGGAATTCAGTGAAATTTACAGAAATTTTAAAAAGTTTTTAGACGATAAGCTTATAGGGGTAGAAGATGTAGAGTCAAAAATTGATGAGATAGATGTTCTTTTTATGGCTCTTCCCCACGGGAAATCAGCTCCCTTTGTAAAGCTTGCCATGGACAAAGGTATAAAAGCTATAGATCTGGGTGCTGATTTCAGGCTTGACAGTGAAGAAGCCTTTAAAGAGTGGTATAAAGATGATTACAAACATCCTGAATTTATAAAAGATGCAGTTTACGGTCTTCCTGAATTAAAAAGAAGAGAAGAGATAAAAAACTGCAAAATAATAGCAAATCCTGGTTGCTATCCTACTGCTAGTATATTAGCCCTTGCACCTCTGCTGCATAATGACCTTATAGAGAAGGATTCCATTATTATAGATGCAAAGTCAGGAGTATCCGGAGCAGGAAGGTCTGCAAGTATAGCGACACTTTATACAGAGTGCAATGAATCCATAAAGGCTTATGGTGTGACTACACACAGACATACGGCAGAGATAGAGCAGGAGCTTTCTAAAATAGGAGAGGAAAATATCGCTCTCACATTTACACCTCATCTTGTTCCTATGAACAGAGGAATCCTATCTGTGACATACTCAAAGCTGAAGAAAGATATCACAGAAAAAGAGATATATGACCTATATAACAAGTTTTATGAAAATGAGTATTTTGTAAGAGTCATAAATGATCTTCCTGAGACCAGATTTGTAAGGGGAACCAACCTCTGCGACATAGCAGTGAGGGTGGACAAGAGGACAAACAGA
>NZ_JBFHGC010000372.1:0-2912 GCF_041583315.1 Ilyobacter sp.
CTACACAATATAATTCTAATCTAATAATTCAACTTATGCAAAGTTTTAAGTAATTTAATTTATAATTTTATATAAATTTCTCATGGACAGGTATTTCCATTTTTTTTTGGTATAAATATTTATATGATTTTAATTTTAACTCACTTATATTTTTTTTAGGATTGGTGATAAAATGATTTTATCAAATAGATTTCTTCCCAATAAAAAAATGCTCAGTGTCCTTGCAGTATTTTTTCTTTTGTCAGTTTCAGGATGTCTTATGGTAGCAATCCGTACAACGATAACTCTCAATTCTTACTATCTTTTTTTAATATGGAATCTTTTTCTTGCATGGATTCCGTTATTTCTGTCTCTTATTTTAATTATTGAAGGGTTACATAAAATAATTAAAATTTCTGTTGGATTGTCATGGATTATTTTTTATCCCAACTCATCTTACTTTATTACAGATTTTATACATATCAGCAGCGATGGATATCACCTAAGTCATAACACAGGTATAAATATCATTGTATGGTATGACTTTTTGATGATCTCACTTTTTGTTTTTACCGGTCTGTTAATAGGTTTTCTTTCCCTATACTTACTTCATAATGTTATAAAAAACAAATTCAGCATGCAGGCCGGTTGGAGATTTGTTATTGTTGCAGAGATATTATCAAGTTATGGTATATATTTAGGACGTTTTATAAGGTTAAATAGTTGGCATGTCATAACAAAACCATCTGATCTGGTTAAAAGTATTTCAAAAAGTTTTAATTTTGAAACTCTTATATTTGTGATCATATTAAGTTTTTTCCTTACATTAATATATATAGCTCTATACAGCATTGCACAACTCAACAAATCTTACCATTAATTTATCCATTCTTATTTGCAAAAAAAAATTAAAAATCAGGAGAATGAATTTAAAAATTCATATCTCCTGATTTTTTATAACCCTTTTTTCCTGTTATAGATAGCTTCTACAAACCCTTTAAATAAAGGATGAGGTCTGTTTGGTCTTGTCTTTAATTCTGGATGGAACTGTCCTGCGATGAAGAACGGATGCTCTTCTCTTGAAATTTCAACAATTTCAGCAAGTCTACCATCTGGAGAAGATCCAGATATTATAAGTCCTGCATTTTGAATTTCATCTTTAAATTCATTGTTGAACTCATATCTGTGTCTGTGTCTCTCATATATCAGCTCTTCATTATAAAGTTCTCTTGCAAGAGATCCTTCTTCTAGTTTGCAAGGATATACTCCTAGTCTCATTGTTCCACCCATATCTTCAATATTCTTTTGATCCGGAAGAATATCAATTACAGGATATTTGGTTTCCTTATCAAACTCACTCGAGTGGGCTGTTTTCCACCCTACTACATTTCTTGCATATTCGATTACAACACTCTGCATTCCCAGACATATCCCGAGAAAAGGAACCTTATTCTCTCTTGCAAATTTAATTGAATCTATTTTACCCTCTATACCTCTGTCTCCGAATCCTCCAGGAACAAGTATTCCGTTATAAGCTGTAAGATCAGTTGTATTTATTTTCTCAGCCTGAATATAGTCTATTTTAGCCTTGAGTCCCATAGAATAAGCTGCATGTTCTATAGCTTCATTTACTGATATATAGGCATCTTTAAGTTCTACATATTTACCTACAACAGCCAGTCTTATATCGTCTTTAGGATTTACGATTCTGTCTACCATCTCTTCCCAGGCAGTCAGGTCTACTTCTCTGTCCTCTATTCCTAATTTTCTGCAGACAACCTTTGCCAGGCCGTTGGCTTCCATTATCAACGGTACTGCATATATAGTAGAAGCATCTGGAGCTTCTATGACAGCGTCAGCATCTATATCACAAAACAGAGAAAGTTTTCTTCTGATATCTTCATTGGTAGGATGTTCTGTTCTGCACACTAGAACATCTGGTCTTATACCTAAAGTCATAAGTTGCTTCACTGAATGTTGAGCCGGCTTTGTTTTAAGCTCTCCTGCTGCTTTTAAGAAAGGTAAAAGAGCACAGTGGAGGTAAATTACATTTTCTCTTCCCACATCGTATCTAAACTGTCTGATGGCTTCTAAGAACGGTGTAGACTCTATGTCTCCCACAGTTCCCCCGATCTCAGTAATTACGATGTCTGAGTTATTTTCTTTTCCTACGATCTCTATTCTGGATTTTATTTCATTTGTGATATGGGGAATTACCTGGACAGTTTTTCCTAGATATTCTCCCCTTCTCTCTTTATTTATAACTGATTGATATATTTTACCAGTAGTCACACTGTTATACTTTGTCAGGCTTTTATCGATGAATCTTTCATAATGTCCCAGATCTAGGTCTGTCTCTCCACCATCGTCAGTTACGAAAACCTCTCCATGCTCATAAGGGTTCATTGTTCCCGGATCTACGTTGATGTATGGATCAAATTTTTGTATAGTTACGTTGTATCCTCTTTCTTCTAAAAGCCTCCCTAAAGACGCTGCAGTTATACCTTTTCCAAGAGATGATACTACTCCACCTGTTACAAAAATATACTTTGCTTGCTTCATCAAAAATATACCTCCTATTTAAATTCTAATTAATAATCGACAATAAAAAAAGACGAAAAAAAAAAATCGTCTCATGAGATTTTTTTTTGAAATAGGTCTTTTAAAAACTCATTCCAAAAATTATTAGATTTTGCAATCAATAAAACTGCTCAATTTCTTTTATCACTCGTAAAAGTATATCATGACTTTTACTTATTTTCAAGAATTTTTTCTCTTTATGTCAAAGTGGGATTTTCAAATTTAAATTTTATTTTTACGTTACTACTTCTTACATTTATAATTATTTTTTAGTTTTTAAAAAGGTTTTTTTTCTCTGTTGTTGTAACTATTTAATAGTAATATTATTTATCGGGAGGTAGGCTGTATGGAAA
>NZ_JBFHGC010000373.1:0-2901 GCF_041583315.1 Ilyobacter sp.
GTTGTAAGGGCTGCGGCTAAAAAGGACATAAGGAAAGAGGAACGTTCGCTAAATCCACTTTTAATTAATATCAGATAAGTGATTATGCCTTCAGGGAATTCATGCAAGACCATACCTGTAGTGGCTAAAAATCCTGTAAAAATACTTACACTAAAAGAAATTGAATAAATAAATCCGTCGATAAAGGAATGCAAACTAATACCCAGAATAGTTATGAGACCAATGTTATATTCTGATTTTTCCGGGTCTTTTTCACAAACAAAGGCAGTTAAGAAGCGGTTGAATATATGAAGTCCAAAAAATCCTCCTAGAAGATATTTGGGAGCTTGGGGATTCATTGAAAAGGATTTTGGGATAATATGAAGGAATGATGCTGAAATAATGACGCCAACAGCAAAACATATAAAATATGTGGTGTTCTTTTTTCCCCACTCTGAAAAATGGCGGATTGAATAAATACCCGCAGATGTAACAACAGCAGCGGAAAAACTCCAAAAGAATGCTATCCAGAACATATGCTCCATTCTTACCCTCTCCTTTTCTAATATTTGGTATTTATTTTCGATAACTGGACTATTTTGTCATACAGTTTCTTTATCGGGCATAAAATTTTTCCAGTATCATAGTTTTCTCAATTTTTTTAATTCTTTTATTCTGCTTGTGGAAAATACTATAGAATAGTATATTTAGTTTTAAAATTTTAACTTGCCTTGAATATGACACATAATTTTGAGATTTTAAGATAATATATTTACATTTTTAATGGCTAGATTTTTCAAAAAAAATAAAATTATAGTCCCGAACACCGTAATTTTGAATTTTATTAAGTCCATTTATCTTAAAAGGATTTCAATATTAAATTAGAAGAATGTACAGAATATCCTTTTAAATTTTTATTATCGATTATTTGAATTCTGTTAAAGATAGTTTGGATTGGCCTTTCAAGATCTGGTTTAGACGAACTTCATATAATGAGACAATCTTAATTTAATATATTATCGAAAAGTTATTCTGTTTTATTGACAAGAAGAATAAATGGATGTATATTTAAAAGTGCATATGCACACTTATAAAAGATATTTTCAGGTTTGATTTTACTGGTGTAAAAAATATTATTGTGGGTAAAAGGAGGATTTTAAATGGGAACAAGAGGTAGAGAGATTGTAGATCTAGATGTAGACGAGCTTCTAAAATTACTGAACAGCGCCTATGCAGACGAATGGCTTGCATACTACCAGTATTGGATAGGAGCACAGGTTGTAAAAGGACCTATGAGAGAGGCTACAGTTGCAGAACTAATGCAGCATGCCACTGAGGAATTTACTCATGCACAGTGGGTCAGTGACAGGATAATCCAATTAGGAGGGACACCACCAATTTCTTTTGAAGAAATACTAGAAAAAACTCATTGTGGCTATGATGCTCCGTCTGATCCATATGTGGAAGAGATATTAAAACAAAATATTAAAGGTGAACAATGTGCCATAAGTGTCTATAAAAATATAATGGACGTTACAAAGGATAAAGATATGGTAACTTATAATATGGCACTTAAAATATTGGAACAGGAAGAGGAACACGAAGAGGATCTTCAGGCAATTTTCGAAGATATTGAAATTATGAGGGAAAGGTTTAAGAGTTAATTTTTATAATAAAGAATTAAAAGGGTCCTTTCCGTATTATGCATAAATTATATTTCTTTTCATTTATTGGGGTTCCAGCCGGAGCCCCTTTTTAAATAAAATATTTTTCTATTTTTCCAGAATAAATTACTGCCATCATTCTGATCTTGTGGGGTCCGATTTTTTTAATATTTTGGATAAGCTACAAGATGTTGTTGATTGTGGCTATGGAGGAAGTTATTATGTAGGAGCAAAATATAACTTCTAAGCTAAGATATGGACATCCCCGGCGTAGCCGGGGATGTCATTTAAAAAGAAATAAAGATAAGTTCAAACTGGTATTTTACATAAAATTTATATTATTCAGATATTTATGTGACTTGATGAAAACATTTTAAATTTATTACTTAAAATATATTAATTTGTTTTGAGTTGTTTTTTCTGATAAAGTTTAATTAGGTAGACAGTTTAGTTTATTGACAGTATTAAAAATCAGAAAGGAGCAACTATGCATTGTTTTCCAGATATCTGCTATAAAAGTAAAGTTTGTGATCTGACAGATGAGATAGATATACTTTCCTCCTTTGCAGGACAGGCTTTTGGTCAGTGTGAAAATAAAATTATGAAAGAAGACCTTTTAAAAATATTAAACCTTACCTACAGACTTATGGGGAAGCTGAGAGATAATTGTGATTTTGTAAAAGAGGACAAGTTAATGCTAAAAGAGATAAAAAATAGATATGATAAAAAAGGTAAAAAAATCAGAAAGCACTTATTTATATTGCCTCAGGGAGGTCTTTTAGCTGGAAATCTACATATCTGCAGGGCTTTGTCAAAAAAAATATCCCGAATGTTTTCCAAGGCAAAAAGTGAAATAGCATTCGAGGCCTGTGAGATAGAAGAGTCCCTAAATATGTTCAGCGATATCTTTTATAATATGGCTCTGTGTATAAATTATGAAAATAATGTTGAGGAAATTCCAGTGGTTTTGATTCCTAAAAGAAAATAAAGTCAGTATTAAAGGCGGATAATTTTATGAAATTGCTTAGTTTTATACCATCAGATAAAAACATAGATTTTTTTCAAAATAATATCAATAAATATGCTTCTGATCTTGGATTTGATGGAATAGAAACAATGGCAGGTTCCTATTATCCTGTCTCAATATTTAAGTCGGTCGATATTAGAGGAATACATCTGATGTATTTTCCCACATGGCTTGATTTTTGGAAGGGAGACAGAGAGACTCTTATAGATGATTTTGTTGATGAAGAGGGGA
>NZ_JBFHGC010000374.1:0-2901 GCF_041583315.1 Ilyobacter sp.
GGTGCCAAGGGAGTTGGGGAAATAGTGGTGATTCCCACAGCACCAGCAGTACAGGGAGCTTATTATAAATTTGACGGTGAGTTCAGAACAGAACTGCCTCTCAAAAGAACGGCATATAAAAAATAGCAGAAATCTCAAATACAAAAGGAGAAAAATAATGAATAAAACGATATTTACTGAAAATGCACCGGCAGCAGTAGGACCATATTCACAGGCCATGAGAGCAGGAGATATGATATTTGTATCAGGTCAAATTCCATTTGTACCAGAGACAATGACTCTGGTATCTGAGGATATCCGTGAGCAGACAAGACAGTCACTAGAAAATGTAAAGGCTATCTTAGAAGAAGCCGGAGCCTCTCTAAATGACGTGGTGAAAGCAGGAGTCTTTATCAAAGATATGAATGAATTTAAGGCGATCAATGAAGTATACTCTGAGTACTTTAGTGACAACAAACCGGCTAGGGCTTGTGTAGAGGTAGCTAGATTACCCCTAGATGTAAGAGTGGAAATCGAAGTAATCGCCTATGTGGGAAGATAGTTGATGATTTTAAAAAATTTAGTATAAATTAAATATGGTCTTCCTGGTTATTGGACGTACGATCTATTAACTGGGGAAGACTTTTTTTTAATAAAAAATTCAATACAGTAGGAAATTAATTATATGAGTATGAAATACATGGGATTTCAAATTTGAGACGGAGCAAGCTCTATCTTTAATAACAATGCCAAGAAATACCCAGCTAGGGATAACAAAATAACAGACTTATGTAACAAATAAAAGCGGGTGCAACTAAAACTACCGCGCTTGCTTACTTCTTGTAAACAGCAAAGAAATGAGGGACAGGTGGTTCTTGGTTATCATCATAGGCTTCAAAACTCTCTTCGCTTAGACCACCTCGTATAAAGCCATCTATTTCTTCTTTATCAAGTGGAAGTGGAATATCATCTTCCTGTTCTCCCTTTAGACGACTTCTACATGAGACAAGAATATATCCTTGCGGTGCCAGTAGAGATATCATCGCATCTCTTGCCTGGACTCTGTACTTACCTGGTAAGACTTGAATGGTATTACACTCGTAGACAAGATCAAAACTTTCAAACCATTGTGACGGGTAATCAAAAAGATCTGCTATAAGATATTTTACTTTGGTATCTGAATAACGTTTTTTGCAAAGACGTATTGCCTCAGGAGAGATATCAAAAGCAGTCACCTCATATCCAGCTTTGCTCAAAGCTTCTGCATCATCGCCGACTCCACAACCAATAACAATTGCCTTACGTCCTGTATGTTTAAAAGTACAATTTTTTAACCATTTTAAAAGATAAGGGTTAGGTTCAAGATCTGCCCAGAAAACATCTCTATAATCTCCTTCTGCATCGGTATAAATACTATCAAACCAATCAGTAGGTTTATCTTGGTCTTGGTAAGATTTGACCATTTTTTTATATGCAATAGGATCAAACTTTTTCATGCTTTTTTACCTCCTGTATTTAATGCAATAAATAGAACATGGCTAATTTCAGGGTCAATCACATTGGGGAAAGTAATTGCTGTTTATACTTTAAGCCTCAAATATATTTCTATAAATTTAAAAATTTTCCTTTTAAAAGATCAATAATGTAAATATATTAACCGATAATACAACCTTTGATGACAACGAATTACTTTGGAAAGAGTTTCTTGACTCAGTAATTAATTAAAGGATTTAAAGTTAAATTCAGTATAAGATTACGGAGAGGTAATAAAATAAGGAGGTTGGAATATGGCTTATAGAATCAATGAAAATGAATGTATATCTTGTGGTGCATGTCAGCCAGTATGTCCGGTAGAGTGTATCTCTGAGATAGAAGGCGGAAAAAGAAAAATCGATGAGGCTACATGTATTGATTGTGGAGCTTGCGCAGGGGTATGTCCGGTAGAATGTATTGCTTCAGTTGAATAAAAAATTTGAGGAGGTAAAGAATTATGTCAATGTTCTGTTATCAGTGCCAGGAAGCTGCGTCAGGGAAAGGGTGTACCATAAGAGGAGTATGTGGAAAGACTCCTGAAGAAGCAAAATTACAGGATGTTCTGCTTCATGCAGTGAAAGGTGTTGCACTCTATAGCTCAGTATTGAGAGAAAGTGATGATATAGGTGAAGATGTGGATTACTTCATAATTAATTCGTTATTTATGATGATAACCAACTCAAATTTTGATGATGATATTTTACATAAACAGATTATGGAAGGTGTAAAACTCAGAGACAAACTAAAAAAAATCTGTGAAGATAAAAATCCTAAAGGACTCATGAAACTTTTTAAAAGAAAAAGAGAATGTTCGTGTGAAAATGATAAATTCAGTAAACTATTAGATTCTGCTTCTGATTATGCAGATGATAAAAAACTTTTCGGGGAAATTGCTGACAAGTCTGGTGTAATGAGAACAGCGAATGAAGATGAAAGATCTTTAAAAGAGATGATAACATACGGACTAAAAGGTATGGCAGCATACACTGAGCATGCTTTTCACTTGGGATATAAAAACAGAGAGATAGTTAAATTTATGGAAAAAGCTCTTCTTGCAGCTGATGATCCTGAGATAACAGTAGATGAGTTGATAGCTATGACTCTAGAAACTGGGAAATATGGTGTTGAGGCAATGGCTCTTCTTGATAAGGCAAATACGGAAACTTATGGAAATCCAGAAATAACCAAGGTAAATATAGGGGTCGGTAAAAATCCCGGAATACTCATTTCAGGTCATGACCTTAAGGATATGGAGCAGCTTCTAGAACAGACAAAGGACTCTGGAGTAGATATTTATACTCACTCAGAAATGCTTCCAGCTAACTACTACCCTAAATTAAAAAAATATGACCACTTTGTAGGAAACTATGGTGGTTCATGGTGGCATCA
>NZ_JBFHGC010000375.1:0-2900 GCF_041583315.1 Ilyobacter sp.
CCAGATGACCTCCGTCTCTTATGACCCTGCTGTACTCCTCAGGTACTATCCTGGCAAACATGCACAACACAATATCCAGGACACTGTCTTTTACAGGAAGTTCTCCCCCGCTTGCCACACACCAGAATATCTCTTTATAACTTTTACTGGCTGCCAGGACAGCTTCTTTGGATATATCAATACCCACTATTTCTGCAGTTTTATTTTTTTCTTCAAGACAGTTTTTTATACGGTTAGTATAATATCCCTCTCCGCAGCCTATATCCAGTATTTTTACTTCTTCTTCTGAAAGTTCTAATATTATCTCATTTACTTTCTCAGATATTTTTCCGTAAAACCCAGCTTCTAGAAACTGTTTTCTGCTCTCTACCATATCCCTGTCATCACCGGGATTTTTAGATTTTTTTTTACTGGATAAAAGCAGATTCAGATAACCCTGTTTTGCCATATCATAATTGTGTTTGTTTTTACATTTATAGCTTCTTCCCTCTTTCTCCAGTTCCTCTCTGCACATAGGGCATACCAGTAGTCCCATTCAAATTACCCCTTTATCATTTTATAAGCTAGCTTTGTATTTTTGTTTGTGACTCTCACTACCTCTTCATAGTCTATACCTTTTATTTCGGCTATTTTTCTTGCCACATACTCTACATAGACAGGTTCATTTCTCTTTCCCCTATAAGGTTCCGGAGTCAGATACGGGCAGTCTGTTTCTACCAGGAGTTTTTCCAGCGGAATCTCCCTTACTGCCTCCACAAGTTTTTTTGCATTTTTAAAGGTAATAACTCCCCCTACACCGAAGTAATAGTTGTCCATTACCTCTCGGGCACTTTCATACGAACCCGGGTAACAGTGAAGTATTCCTGTCACTTCGGGATACTCTTTCAGTATCTCAAGGGTATCGTGCATGGCATCCCTGGTATGGACAACTATGGGCTTACCCACCCTTTTTGCGATCTCTATCTGACTCCTAAAGACCTCCTGCTGTCTCTCCTTAGGCTCAGTCATCCAATGGTAGTCAAGACCTATCTCTCCCACAGCAAGAACCTTAGGGTGTCTCGCCAGTTTTTCTATTGTGTCTTCCGTCTTCTGGTTATAACCGGTTATATCAGTCGGATGTACACCTGCCACTGCATATATAAAATCATGCTCTTCTGCAAGCTTTATACTCTCTTCAGAGCTTTTTACGTCATATCCTATATTTACTGCAAATTCCAGTTCTTCTCTTATTTTTTCTATAACTTCATCTCTGTCACCCTGAAATTTTTCATTATCCAGATGACAATGGGAATCTATAAGTTTCATTATTGTCTATCACCGCCGTTAATTTTTCTTGAAATATTTAAAATTATACTACAAATCTCCCCTTTAAACAAACCCTGGTTGTATCATTTGTAATATCAGACTTTTTTCCCTTTGGAAAGCAGTATTTTTTTATAGACGCTGTTTACATAAAAAACGGCAATTATTGAAGCACTCCAGTTTATTGTAAATATTCCCCACCATATCCCGGTGATACTTCCTGTCATTCTTGTGAATACAGGAAACAGGAGAATCGGCATTAGAAATTGCCTGTACAGACCTATAACTATTGCAAATTTAGGCCTTTTTAACCCTTGAAGTATCGACACAGAAATATTCAGAAAAATATAAGAGTTGAACACAAGAACTTCCACTCTGAAATAACTCATACCGTATTTTATTATCTCGCTGTTTCTTGTGAATATCTTTAATAAGTATCCCGACAGAGGAAATATAATAAACATAGCCGTAGTCATAATAACAATTCCGTATTTAAGGGTCTTTTTATATACAACCATGACCCTCTCTATCTCTCCTGCTCCATAACTTTGTCCCGCTATACTGAGAGCAGCTATATTAAGGCCTATCGCCGGCAGAAGTGCCATCTGTTCTATCCTCATTGATATACCGTAGGCTGCCACAGCCATGTCTCCCCCCTCTTTTATGACAAAATAATTAATCACAAAAATTCCGAGAGCTATGGTCATCATATTGAGACTGGCAGGTATCCCCTGAGAAAGTATATTTTTATAATTTTCCATATGAGGTCTGCAGAGTTTATATTCAAAATCAGAAAAAAGCTGGGACATCTTCACCCTTCTATAGAGGTAAAAGTTCCCTATTATCTGCACAAGCACTGTCGCCATGGCCACACCATCTGTGGATAATTTGAGCACAAATATAAAAAACGGATCCAGGGCTACATTGGCAAAAAATCCGATTATCAAAAAATTTCTGTAGGATTTGGTATCTCCCTGGGAAGAAAGTATTCCGTTAAAGACCATATTCATCACAAAAAATATTGATCCTATAAATATCCAGGTGGTATATTTTTCACCGTAAAAAACAGAGTTTTCCGTACCGCCCATATATCTGAAGAGAGGCCCGTCCACCCCTATACCCACAAATGTTATAAATACTGCAAAAATCACTCCCAGCGTCAGAGCATCCCTTCCCGTCACCCTGGCCTTCTCACAGCTTTTTTCCCCTATAAAGTTTGACAGAATAGCCGTTACCCCTGTGCCTATACCAGAACCCAATGATATGAGAATAAAAAATACAGGAAAGGACATTGCAAGTCCTGCCAGCGCCTCTGGACCGATATAACCTGTGTACATACTGTCCACCACATTAAAAAGGGTGTTAAAAAGGAACCCCACACTTGAGGGTATCGCTACTTTTTTTACTGCCTGGCTTATATCTCCCTTTGTAAGGTCCATCTTTCTCACCCCTTATTTTAATCTATTTTATAGAAACTACTAAATTTACCCAGTGTTACTTTTCTCTTGACAGAAAAGTAACCAAAAGGTCAAGAGTTTTCAAATGTCTAGGAAGTAGATGTTTCTTTTAACGCCTTTGTAAGCTACAGTCCTCGGTTC
>NZ_JBFHGC010000376.1:0-2895 GCF_041583315.1 Ilyobacter sp.
AGATGCCTTTTAAAAAGATGTTGCATTTATGCAAGTCATGTTGTTTCTGTATCTGATTAATAGTATATATCAACCGTTTTGAGTTGTCAACTTTTTTTTTATTAATATATCAGTTTATTCTGTAAGGTCTAATTTTATCAATATTCTTTTTCTCTTGAAATCATTAACCTTAAATCAGGTAAAAGATTAGTTTGTTTAAGGGTAGAATATCTTAACCAGAATGTTAACTTTTTTGTTTTTTAAGTTCTATAATTAATTGGATATAGAACGATTGAAGGTGATTATGAAGAAGGATTTAGAATATAAAATTTTACTATTCAAAGTAATTTTATATTACTTGAAATTGACATAAAATTTTATATATGATAAATTATTTTATTAAGAAAACGTTTCCACATTAAAAAATAAAAACATAAAAAGGACTAAAATATGAATATAAAAGATATTGCAAAATTAGCAAATGTTTCCATTGCCACTGTTTCTAGGGCAATCAATGGAACTGCGTATGTTAGCCCAAAAACTAAAGAAAAAATTGATGAAATAATAAAAGAAAATGGATATAAACCCAATTTATTAGCCAGAGAATTTGTTAAGAATAAAAGCAATACAATAGGTGTAATGCTTCCTAGAATTGATTTGGCAACATTTTCTTTGGCTGTACAGGGGATTAGTAATTATCTAAAAAATAAAGGTTATAGTATAATACTAATCAATACTCAATCAAATGTGGAGGATGAATTAGGTTATTTCGATTTTCTGGAGAAAAAACGTGTTGAAGGACTTATATATTTTGCTACAGAAGTAACTGATCAACATATTGATGCATTAAAAAAAGTAAAATATCCTGTTGTTTTCTTAGGTCAGTCAAATAAAAAATTAAACTTACCCTGTGTTAAATATGATCATTTCAATGCAGCAAGATCAGTGGTAAATTATTTAATAGAGAACGGGCATAGAAGAATTGCATGTCTTTCTGTAAAGTACACTAATTATGAATTTTCGAAACTAAGAAAAGAAGGCTATATATCTGCTCTTATGGAACATAATATTGAAATTGATGAAAGCATTATTTGTGATGGAGACTGGGAAATGACTTCCACTGTAGAAAATGTAAAGGAAATAATGAAAAATTCGGAGAATAAGCCTACTGCTTTTTTTGCAGTCAGTTACAGAAAGGCAATGGCTACAATGTACTCACTTATAGAGGAGGGGTACAAAATTCCTGAAGATTTTTCTGTTGTTGGGATTGATGAATGTGAAGAATCAAGATACTATTCTCCAAGTCTTACAACTGCTAGTTTTGACAATTATTCTGCAGGTGAAAAGGCGGCGGAATTAATGTTAAATACAATCGAAAATAAAACCATTATAGATAAGGAAATTCTTATTAACTATAAATTAAGTATACGAAAAAGTGCTTCAAAAATTTGATCTACATGAAAATTAAATTCTAGTGAAAGAAACCTTTAAATTAAAATTCATATAAATAACTTCCAGTGAGTTTGTCAGTTTTTCAACTTAATTTTATGAGTGATAATCTGTATTTAGGTTATCACTCTTTTTAATACCAGTGATTCGATAATCATTCTTAAAATGTACTTCATTGAAAAAAATTAACAGACATTTATAAATAAAACTAAGATCAAAAAATATGGGGAGATAAATATGAAAAAAATAAATACAATAGATGCAGTGGGATATGTCTTATCCCATGATATAACAGAAATTATTCCTGGGAAATTCAAAGGAAGAGCTTTTAAAAAGGGACATGTGATAAGAAAAGAAGATATAGAAAAACTTCTTAGCCTTGGAAAGGATCATATTTATATATTGGAGCTGATGGAAGATGATCTCCATGAAAATGATGCAGCATTAATCCTGGGAGATGTGGGAAAAGGTGAAAATATAGAGATAGGCGAAGAGATAAAAGAGGGAAAGCTAGATTTTTTAGCATCGACAGACGGACTTCTTAAGGTAAACGTTGAAAAATTATTTCAATTGAATATGCTAGGACAAATGTCTTTTGCTACACTCCCACAAAATATCCCTGTAAAGAAAGGTGAAAAAGTAGGGGCAGCAAGGGTAATTCCACTTGTTATAAAAAAATCCAAAATGGAGCAGGTGAAAAATATTACAGACGAAAAACTTATAAATGTGAAGGCTTTTAAAAATAAAAAGGTGGGAATAGTGACAACTGGAAATGAGGTGTATCATGGAAGAATAATAGACAAATTTGGACCCGTAGTGGAATCTAAGATAAAAGAATACAACTGTGATGTAATAGGTCAAATAATAGTCCCAGATGATAAAGAGATGATAAAGAATGCAATAAAAACTCATATAGATAACGGAGCAGAAATCATAATGTGTACAGGCGGAATGTCTGTAGACCCAGATGACCTAACACCTTCATCCATTATTGAACTGGGAGGAGAACTAATAACCTATGGATCCCCTGTGTTGCCAGGATCAATGTTTTTACTTTCATACTTAAATGGAATACCAATTATGGGGCTTCCTGGCTGTGTCATGTACTGCAAAAAAACTGTATTTGATCTAGTTTTGCCAAGAATACTAGCAGAAGAAAAACTTAGCGTAGAAGAGATTATGAAATATGGACACGGAGGTCTCTGCCAAGACTGTGAAATATGTAGATATCCCAACTGTTCGTTTGGGAAGTAAAGTTATCATTGGGAGTATCCCAAATTTAGTGTAAATTTAATATGACCTTCCTAGTCATTAGAAGTATAAAGTTCACCTTGTCAAATAGACAATTAAAACAAAAAAAGCAGACTTTAAAAGGTCTGCTCTAACTATTATTTTTAATGGTGCCACCTGCCGGAGTCGAACCGGCGACCTCTACCTTACCATGGTATTGCTCTACCTACTGAGCTA
>NZ_JBFHGC010000377.1:0-2869 GCF_041583315.1 Ilyobacter sp.
CCTGGGAAGCTCTTTTTTTATGAATTTTATTTTTAGGCAGTTAATAATCCTTTCTGAATTATAATTTTTATTTAAAATGTTGGATTTCTATATAAAATAGAAGTTATAAAAAACTGAAATAAAAAAAGTCAGACTGACTTTTTAACAGGTCGTTAAAAAGAGCAGTCCAACTTTTGAAAAGTCTGCCTTGAATCACCAGGGGAAAAATTTAACTTAGAAATTATCAGGTTAATTTTTTTCCTCTAATGTTTTTCTGTTTTCGAGAGCTTTTAAGTATCTGTCGTAACATATTTTCATAGCAACAATAAGAGCCTTTCTTGCAGAACCGTGGTATTCACTCTTAAAACGATACTCTAGCAGTGCAAGATCTGTGATTTTCTGTCCCACAAGAATGTCATTTATATGCCTTCTTGCAAGTGAAATTACTAAGTTGGTGTCGGCTTCTAATATTTTCCCGCTGTCAGCCTCGATCAATAAACTTAATCCTATTACTGAATAAACATCAGAACCTGCAATTCCACCTGGTATTTTTGAATACCCTGTAACCAAAACTTTATTTTCCATGAAGTCCACCTCAATGTTTTATAAAATATTTTTAAGAAGTATAACATCCGACTTATTACCACACCAAGTAAAAAAAACAACAAAAACATATATATAGAGTATATATTACCACGGAAAAGGATTAAAATCAAACATATGTTTTTATCAGTACGATAAGTTTATAAGCAGTTTTAAAAGGCTTTAATTCGAACGTAAAATTCATAAAAAAAATAAAAAAAAGACAGAATTTTTAAAATTCTGCCTCTATAAAAAATGTATAAAAGTTTGATCCGCCGTTTACACCGTTTATTGTGCCAAAAATTCCAGAACGATGGGAGACTCCCATACCGGCATAGTAATTCTCCAAGGCATCCCATCTGGTGATATCCCTCAAGTTGAAGGCCAGGGTGAAGTCTAAGTAGTTGAGAAGGTGTGCATCACTTTTTCTGTCTTTTCTGTTGGTGTTTTGTATCTCCAGATCAAGATTTTCCTGGACATAGGAAAGTCCCTCTCCCAGTCCAACTTTTGTTCTTACCCATCTGTTCCATGGAAAGTTTTTCCAGTAGGCCTTGATTCCTCCGTTTATCTGAAAAGTATCCTCTCCTGAAATGGTAATTGGTGAAGTATAGCTTCCATTTGAATTTTTAATATCCTGACTGTGATAGAAAAAACTGGAAAAAAGAGTCAGGTCAACAGAGTTATTAACCAGATCCTTGGCGATATATTTTTCCAGCTGTATACCGTCTAGACTGCTGTCCTGTTGATCATGATAATTTTCCTGGAGTGACAGGAGACTTCCGAAAGTGGAATATGAACCTTCACCGTGGACCAAACGGATAATGTACTGTGTGTCTTTTTTAACCTCTTCTTCTGAAAAACTATTTACAGAGATCAGAATAAAGATTAAAAGCAAAAATTTCTTCAAAGCAAATACCTCCTAGATAGATTTTAAATATATTTTTTAAAAATTAAAATTGATGACTTTGATATATTCTTGATAGATATTGAGAAATAAAATTTATGTTTATGAAAAAAAATCAAATTCTCAATATGTTCAATTTATTTAACATAAAATATGTGTTATAATTATAATGTTTAATTTGGACGGGGGAAGAGATGATGATGAGAAAAAAGATAGCCTTGGCAGCATTTATAATAGCATGTATATATACATTTGGCCAGGAAAATTTATACGGAGAATCTGCAGGTTCTGATAAAATTCTAGGTGCCACAGATGAAGTGGAAATAGACCTGGGAAGTGAGACCATAAAATCAGAAGAGGGTGTAAACCTTCAGTACGGAAACCTTAAAATGAAGGCATATGAACTTCAGAGAGACAAGGAAAAAAACACTGTCACAGCCAATGGTGACGTGATAATAGAATTTCAAGAGGGAGGCGCCCAGGGGAAGATCGAGACGAGAGATGCAGAGGTTTCTCTCGACGGAGATTATGCCAAGTTTTACGACAGTAAAGGTTATCTGAAAGTAGGGACTCTGACAGGGGCGGAAGCTCCAAGTGACAGGATATATTTCGGAGGCGAGACAGCTGAGTATAGAGGCGGAAACCTCATACTTAGCAATGCATGGTTTACAACTGACCCGAAGATTACCCAGACTGACGACATCAATGATGCTGGATATCACCTTGGGACGAAAGAGATAGTTATAGAACCGGATAAGCAGGTAGTTTTCAGAAGTACAGACCTCTATATAGGAGGGACAGATGTACTTCCTTTTACTGTGCCTTGGTATGCGGTGAATATAAGGTCCGGATCAGAGGTACCGCTTTTTCCTATGTGGGGATCAGATGACGATTACGGATGGTACACCAGCTGGGGATTCCTTTACGGAGACAGGGACAGCAAGTATAGGGGTGGATTTGCTCCGAAGTTTGCAGACACAATGGGAGTCCTAATCGGCAGATGGGAAAATGAATACAAGACAGATAACTACGGTACGTCAAAGCTTGATGTAACCGATGCTCTTCTCTACAAAAAAGACAGCAGTGAAGAGGACAGATGGGATATAGAATACTCCCATGCTTACAACAGCGGTAAGGGATATCTGAATTTCAATTACAGAAATGTAACTGAAAATATGGTGAGTGAACTGGAAAGCATAAGAGACGACAATGAAGATGACGGATACTATGATTCATCTAGTTCAAACTATACAGGGGAAAGACCCGACGGCGGAGATTATATGAGCTTTGTTTCCTTAGACACAAAGCTTGAAAAACTCGGAGAAAATGAGGATATAACTATATACGGAAAAGTAAAGCTGGTGGAGGATAAGGATTCCTACAAAGAGATAGTTGACGACAGGC
>NZ_JBFHGC010000378.1:0-2856 GCF_041583315.1 Ilyobacter sp.
CCTAGTCTGGGAGATGAATATCCCAACTTGCCCAGTGCAAACAGCGCCCTTAGAAGAGGTCTCGATCTTTTCTGTCAGGTGAGAAGAATTGAGGCCCCCGACAAGAGAATCGACTGGACATTTTTCAGGGAAAATGTCGAAGGAGAATATGTACTGGGTTCAAAGGGCCTTCAGATCGATGATATTCTTGCCGTTGATTTCAAACTTTTATCAAGGATAAATTCTGAAAGGCTGGCAAGAATGGCTTTTGAATTTGCTAAAAACAATGGTAAAACAGTGGTCACTGTCATTACCAAGGGGAATGTAATAAAGGCCACCGATGGAAATTTGATTAAAATGTGTCAGGAAGTTGCAAAAGAGTATTCCGGAATTGAATTACAGGGAAAATATGTGGATGTTACCTCTGCAAAACTAAGGGTGCCTGAATTCACCAAGGACTTTCAGGTTATTATCCTTCCAAATCTATACGGCGATATAGTTACGGACATTGCAGTGGAATACTTAGGGGGGATAGGTGCCGCCGGTGCTGCGAATTTGGGTAATAAAAAAGCACTGTTTGAAGCAACCCACGGTACCGCCCCCTTCTTAATAGAGAACGGTCGTGGCGACTATGCCAGCCCGACAAGTTTGCTGAAAGCTGTAGGGCTCATGTTGTCGCATATAGGCTTCCCCGACAAAGCCAAATTATTATCAGAAGCATTAGACATCTGCGGAAGAAAGGAAAGAAAAATTGTAATCACAAGTGAGGTAGAGGATGCCTCCGCAGAGGAATACACCGATTACATTTTAGGTAAATTATTATGATAAAAGTATATGAGAAAGGTCAGTTCATAAAAGATGGCCAGATAATTGCAGATATGAATACCAGCATAGAAGACGCGAAGAAAAACACAATCACCTATGGAATTCTTAAAAATCACAATTATTCCGATGATATGGAAAACCTAAAAATAAAATTTGATGCCATCACATCTCCAGATAATAATTCTGTTTCAATAATTCAGACTGCAAAGGCCTCAGGACTTAAAAAGTTCCCGGTACCCTATGTCCTCAGCAATTGCCACAATTCTCTATGTGCAGTGGGAGGGACAATCAATGAAGATGACCATCTTTTTGGGTTAAGTGCCGCAAAAAAATACGGAGGATACTTCCTACCTCCTCACATGGGGGTTTTACACCAATATATGAGGGAACTCTTTGCAGGCTCCGGAAAAATGATCCTGGGGTCGGACTCTCACACAAGATATGGAGCGCTAGGATGCCTTGCAATGGGGGAGGGAGGAGGAGAAGTGGTCAAACAGCTTCTCAACAAAACTTATGATATCAAGTACCCTAAGGTTATCGGTGTCAAATTAACAGGGAAACCCAAACCTGGAATCGGCCCCATGGATGTGGCTCTGGCCTTTATAAGAGAAGTTTATCCTAAGGAATACGTAAAAAATTGTGTCCTCGAGTTCTTTGGAGAGGGTATAAAAAATCTTAATGTTGAATTTAGAAATGGAATTGATGTTATGACCAGCGAATCTAATTGTCTTTCCTCAATTTGGGAAACAGACAAACAGGTCAGAGAGTATCTAAAGACCCATAATAGAGGTCACGAATATATGGAATTAAAAGCTGATGGCACCGTCTATTACGATGGGTTAGTAGAGATAAGCCTTGATGAAATCCAGTCGATGATAGCCCTGCCTGCTCACCCGTCCAATGCCTATACAATTAAAGAACTCTATGATAATTTAGATGAAATCTGTGAAAAAACAAATAGAGATTTAAGAAAGATCGGTATTAATTTTGATCTCAAGGAAAAAATATTTAAAGGTAAATTAAAAGCTGAACAGGGAATTATCGGAGGATGTTCAGGAGGAATTTACGACAATATTATTGATGCTGCAGATATCTTAAACGGCAAATCCATAGATTTAGAGTTTACATTAAATATTTATCCTGCATCAAAAAATACAGGTATAACCCTGATGGATAACAAAACAAGTTCAAAGTTATTAAGAGCAGGTGCTGTCATAAGAACCTCTATATGCGGGCCTTGTTTCGGAGTAGGAGACACCCCTGGAAACAACCAACTGTCCATAAGACACAATACAAGAAACTTTCCAAACAGGGAAGGAGCTAAACCAAGCCAGGGTCAGTCTGCCGGAGTTGCTCTTATGGATGCAAGAAGTATCGCAGCGACAGCTATTAATAACGGAATAATCACAGCCGCCACAGACCTAAATATAGAGTATACAAAGCCCCAGTATATTTTTGATTCCAAAATATATGAAGGTAAGGTTTATAACTACGGGAAAACTGAAGGTCTTGAGGATTCAACTGTGGAATTGCTAAATGGGCCGTGTATCAAGCCCTGGCCTGCAATGTCAAAATTAGACGATAATCTATTATTGAAAGTAACTGCATTTATAGAAGACCCTGTTACCACAACAGACGAACTGATGCCATCTGGTGAGGCATCTTCATTTAGATCAGATCCCGACAGATTATCTGAGTTTACCCTGATAACAAAAGTCCCGGATTATGTTCATAAATGTAAAGATATTCGTGAACTTGAATATGCCCGTAAAAATGGAGAGCTGAAACCTGAAATAAATGAAATATTCGATAAAATAAAAACCATCGAAGGACAGAGCAAACTTAATCCTTTTAAGACAGCCATTGGATCTTTAATCTATGCAAATAAGCCTGGAGATGGCAGTGCCCGGGAACAGGCTGCATCAAATCAAAAAGTTCTCGGAGGATGGGCTAATATTGCAAAAGAATATGCTACCAAAAGATATGTGTCAAATCTAATTAACTGGGGAATACTTCCATTTATAATAGAGGAAGAGATTCCTTTTGGTACCG
>NZ_JBFHGC010000379.1:0-2853 GCF_041583315.1 Ilyobacter sp.
ACCAGATCAGAGCTGGTCATTGGGTGTACGGGATCATTAGCAAAGTTTGAATTTTCCAGAAGCTCTCCGTTTACCCTGTGGATACCATGTATAGTAGTTCTTCCGTTTTTAGGAAAGGCAAGGCTGATTATAGCAAAATCTTTTTTTAATGCATCCATCATAGCATCAAACTCAACCCCTATATTACCTCTAAAAACAGAGCAGGTCTTTTTATGGAAAATTTCACATCCTGCTTTTTTCAATATTTCTGCTGATTTGTAAACTTTAAATCTACTCAATTCTAAAGGATCCAATCTGCTGTCTGTATCGATAATCAGAACGTCACAGTTATTTTCAGGTTGCATATCCTCTTGAAAAGTAAGAATTTTTACAGAATACCCATTTTTTCTGAACATTATTCCTATATCATTAGCTCCTGTGGTGTCATCTGCTATTACTCCGATCATTTTGTCTTGCCCTCCTTTATTTCTTCTAATATTTTTCTGGCACTTATTTCAGGGCTTGAAAAGACAGATTTATTACATAGTTCAAAATTTTCAAGAGCACTGGTCATAGACATTTGAGCCAGAACGATTACATCATATTCAGATGAAAATTCTTTTATTTTAAGTTGAATTAATCTGTCATGTTCATTTTTATTTCCATTTTTCAGCTCATCAAAGGCTTTATCAACTATCTGTCCTTCAACTATCACGTCAGCTTTATTTTTATCTGCTATTTCTTTTATAAGCTTTAATGTTGTATACCTTGCAGCTTCGATAGTTGTCAGGACTCCTATCTTCCCACCGATATTTACAACCTGTTCAAGCATAGCCATATCAGCACTGAGGATGGGTATACTGACAAATGATTTTATATTGTCCACATAGGGTGAAAAGGCTGAACACGCTAAGAGTATTCCGTCGGCACCGCTTTTTTCTGCGTTTTCCGCCATTGAAATAAGCCTTTTTAACATATAAAACTCTATTTTATCATTATTTTTTAGTTCATACATCAACCCTTCATCTAAGAAATTCATTAATTCGATAGTGGGATCTAACTTGTTGAAAGTATTTATTATGGGGTTCATTGAATTTATTGTTGTATGAATCAGAGCTACTTTCATAACACTACTCCTTTTGATTTTGATAATTAGATGCTATAAAAAAGATATTCCACCTACAGAAAAGAATCTACAGGTGGATATCTAAATTTTGTACTCAAACTGTTTCTTACATTACTTTTAAAGTGTTTACTACTTCTTGTGTAAAGCTTGTTGTCGATTCTTTTCCCCCAAGGTCTCTTGTGCAGACCCCTTCAGTAAGGTTTTTTTCTATAGCAGCTTCTATAAGGAAGGCCATTTCATTCATTCTCTTGTCTTCATGTTTGTCAGCAAGCCATTTTAGAAGCAATGTTCCTGATAAGATCATTCCTACAGGGTTGGCAACGTTTTGTCCACCTATATCAGGAGCTGATCCGTGAGCTGCCTGGGCCATAGCCTGCGTTTCGTTACTGTTGATTGCAGGAGCCAGTCCGAGACTTCCTGAAAGTTCTCCGGCCAGGTCAGAAAGAATATCTCCAAATAAGTTTGTAGTTACAATTACATCAAAATCTTTTGCTCTTCTTACAAGGTGTACAGTCATTGCATCAATATGGTAATCTTCTATCTCTACCTCAGGATAGAACTCTCTTCCCACTTCATAACATGTGTCTCTGAATAATCCATATGCCATCTGAATAACATTTGCCTTGTGAACGATTGCTAATTTTTTTCTTCTGGACATTGCCATTTTAAATGCTTCGTGAGCAATTCTTGTTGTTGCTTTCTTTGTAAACACACCAGTTACCAGGGCTATTTCCGGAGTTACAAGAAATTCTCCACGTCCCTTGAACATGTTTCTGTCTGGCATAAATCCCTCTGTATTTTCACGGAAAAGTACTAAATCCATTCCGTCTACCACAGATTTTATTCCAGGTGCAGGTTTGATGGGTCTTGCATTTGAAAAAAGATCAAAATGGTGTCTTATTGTTCCGCTTGGATTTAACTGTGAACTCCATTCTTCCGGGTAAGCTGCCGAATCATGTGGCCCTAGTAACCATGCATCACATTTTGTAAGTCCTTCTTTAGTTATATCAGGTACAGGATTATTGTATTTTTCAATACCTTCCCAACCTAAAGGTAATTTTTCAAATTCTATTTCGATTCCAATTTGTTTTGCTGCGGCTTCCATGATGTCAACTGTTGATTTTACAATCTCCGGTCCGATTCCGTCTCCGTATAAAGCTCCTAATTTATAATTTTTCATTTGAACCCCCTTATTAATATTAGTTTTTTCTACTTGAGTTAAGTATAACGTAGATTGAAAATCAAATAAAATACAATATTTCGATTGAAAAAGATAATGAAAAGTTATAGTTATTGACCTTTTTAAGTTAAACTATTAACCAATGTGAAAAAAATATAGCAAGATTAATATAACAATAAAGGATATCAATAAAATCAGAATAAATTATTTTGATTATTATGAAATATTTAACTTGGACTTTATTTATGTAATTATACTGATATCTGAAATAATTATTAATACTTGGTTTTTGAAGAAGTGACTTAAAAATAAAATATTTTTTATAGATTATAAGCTGTTATTTTTTGAAATTATTAGTTATACTTGTTTTTATTATGAATTTTTTCTAAATCAACTATTATTTTTATAATAATTAATAAGACATCCATTTAAAAGTATTTTTCTGTCAGTGTCGTTTAGATTTTTTAATTTCAGAGTAAATTTTATTATTTCGTCCCTAATAAGGTAAGCTGTTACATAATCTTTCTTTTCTTCAAGGGCTTTTTTAACATCAGTAATAAAAATATAA
>NZ_JBFHGC010000380.1:0-2848 GCF_041583315.1 Ilyobacter sp.
AAAGGATTTGGAGAAGAGAATCCATTAGTTCCAAACACAACTCCAGAAGCAAAAGCTCAGAACAGAAGAGTAGAAGTATTCTGGACACCAGCAGAATAAGAAATAAAATTAGCTGCCCATTGGGGCAGCTTTTCTATTTAAATGGGTTTAATTATTGTTTATATATAATTTTTAAGATTTATTCAGTTTTAATTTATACGCTGTTGTTCTTCCAATTCCGTGTTCCTTAAGTTCTTTTAAAGCTTCCTTTTGCATAATTTCCCTAGAGCTCCATCTTTTTATAATTTCCTCTACCTCAGGAGTTATATCTATACAAGGTCTTCCCCATCCCCTGTTTTCAATTTTAAGCCGCTCTTGTGCTATCTTAACCCCTTCCTTAACTCTGAGAGCTATATTTACCCTTTCAGCTTCTGCTCTAAGAGCCTCGTTTTCAAGTTGTTGGTCTATCATTCCTATCATTAACTTTTTAATAAGCTCTCTCAAGCCACTGATGAAGTCATCTAAGAGACCATTTCCAGTATTCATAGTAAAATCCTTAAATATGTCTGCCTGCTTTTCTGCCTGAGATTTCAGGTCCTCACTGGATAGGTAAGGCGTATCAATTATAAGAATATTAATTCCTCTATCTACAAGGTTCCAATACTCTTTTAAAATGAGTTTTTTATCTCTTCCTAGTCTGTCTAAATTTTTAATTAGCAGATAATCTCCAGTAACCATCAACTTTTTCATTTCAGAATACATATTTCTGTCTTCGGCATTTGATTTTCCTGTTATTTTATCTCCTCTGATAAAAAGATTGTCTAATCCATAATCTTCAAATATTTTTGTTTGCCTTCCTTCACTCTGTTTTGAAGTTGACACCCTCCAGTAAGCCCAAACTCTTTTTTTATCCTGAAATAGCATGTTTACTCTATTTTTCATTTTTCACCTCGAATTAAGTTCAAATTACTATTTTTTAAGTTGACATATTGTACCACTGGTTCATAAAGTGTGTAAATAGATATTTTGAACTCATAAAAAATATAATTTGATAGGAGTACGGAATACTGTAGTTTTAGGAACTCTTTTGGAATTCCTTTTTTTAGAAATTAAAAGAGTCCAAGTGCAGACATTACACTTAGACCTTGTTTAAAATGCCTAAAAAATACAAATTGATAAATAGATTAACTTTTAATTATCAAAAGGTTAATGTTAAATTTACACTAAATTCGGGAAAGACCTGAATTCTCCGGCTAAAAACTGGGCGACCATTCTTTTTAAATCTGAAAATTTGGCTTTATTCTTAACTAGATTTATTATGGAGATTCTTGACATATATATCACCTTCATATACTATGAATTCACAAATACTTAGGATGGAGGAAAATGTTATGGTTAAAAGTATCAAGTATTTTATTGTTTTTACATTTTTTAGTTTTGTTATATTTGGAATGTGGGAATGGCTTCAAACGCCTTTCTTTTTGGATATAACAGATAAAATAAATTATATTGTATGGTATCGATTTCACTGCACAGTCGGCGACGTAATGATTTTAGGCATGTCGATGGTAATATGGTCTTTTATAAAAAAGAATAATATGTGGTTTTTTGCTCCGGAAAAAAAAGATTATCTGGCTGTTACTGCTATTGGGACTTCATATACCGCATACAGTGAAATCCTAAATGTAGTCTTAAGAAAATCATGGGCATATTCAGAATATATGCCTCTTATTCCTGGCACCCATATTGGAATTATTCCGATTATTCAATGGATTACCCTTCCAACACTTATAATTTATATATGTGCTCGGTTTATGAGAGGAAAAAAATAAAAGACTTCCCAATAATGGGGAGTCTTTCCAGAAACCAAATATTTCAAAATAAAATTGGAACTTAATACATGTGTCCTCTTCCACCCATACTTCCTCCTTCACAAAATCCATTCACTTTGCTCATTCTGTTCATATGTTCATAACCGGTTATATCATAAGCTTGTCTATTAAATTTCATTGATTCAGTTCTCATCTTTGCTTGAATATTGGCAATTTCACCATTAATTTTCTCAACTTTACTCCAGTTGACTTTATCCTCATTCATCATTCGTTGAACTTCCAAATTCTTGGTTTGAATTTCTAAAGCATATCTCCTTCTACTGTTATAGGCCTCTTTCTCTAAAACACTCAACTTTTTATTTTGTTCAGAAGTTAAGTTTTGATTAATTCCAGTTTCATACCTGTTCGAATTATACATATGACTGTAGTTATTGTAGCCTTTAGCAAAGACTGCGACTGATACAACCAGTAACCCTGTAACTAACAATTTTTTCATAATTATCACTCTCCTTATATATTCAAATTAATACGATATAAATGTGACGAGAGTGTGACAACTATTAGTATTATTATCATTAGATTAAATTAATACTAAAATTCCCTATAATTTTAATGATTAAAATAATTGCCTGAATTAACTATTCATGAAAGGAGTTTTAATTTTTTACTTGAATAACAAAGTATAAAAAACATTTTGTAGTAGGGAGGAATATTTAATGAAAAAAATTCTGGTCACACTTTTATATATTTTAATTTTTACTTTTAGTTTTTCTAAATTAGTGGAATATGAAATTGATATAGCCTATACAGAAGTCAATTTTACCGGGAATCCTGTAACAGCGATGACATTAAATGGAGGAATCCCGGGACCGACTCTTGAATTTACAGAGGGAGATATCCTCAGAGTGACATTTAACAATTATATGGATGTCGAGACTTCTATACACTGGCACGGGCTGCTGGTCCCAAATGATCAGGACGGAGTCCCTTACTTGAACACTCCTCCCATACTTCCCGGGACTTCATTCACCTATGAA
>NZ_JBFHGC010000381.1:0-2842 GCF_041583315.1 Ilyobacter sp.
AGCTTGGTGAGAATAGCTGTAGGGGTACACCTGGTCACATTCCGAACCCAGAAGTTAAGCCTGCATACGCTGAAAGTACTTGAGGGGCAGCCCTCCGGGAGGATAGGTACTTGCCAAGCTTTTTTTTATTTTTTGGAAAAATTAAAAAACCTTTTTGAGGTTTTTTTTATTTGTGTGATATAATTAATTCAAATAAAAATATATGTAAGTACCCAGTAAAATCGGACTTTTTATGTGTATACCAACAAAAATAAAAAAACTTATAATAAATAGGGGGACGTTTATGAAAATTAGTGACTTAAGATTTTTGAGGGTAAAAGTTGAGAAACATCCAACAACAGATATTGATCTTGAATACATTCAGAAACCAAATGCTATTGCAGTTTTTATTCTCAATGAGAATATGGATAAAACACTTTTGGTGAAGCAATACAGACCCGGTGTAAAGGGAGACCTTTATGAGATTCCTGCAGGGATTATAGAGGATGGAGAAACAGCAGAAAGTACTCTTAAAAGAGAGATAAGAGAAGAAACAGGGTATACAGAGGATGATTTTGAACTGCTTTATATTCCTAAAAAGCCTTTGATTCTTTCACCGGGATATACCACAGAGTCTTTGTATATGTATGTAGCAAAAATACATGATGACGGAAAAGAACCCCTAGAACTAGATTTAGATGAAGGGGAGCACCTTACATGTCACTGGTTTGATATTGATGAAGTGGAAGAGATAACAACAGATATGAAAACAATTTTTGCAAAACAGCTTTATGAAAACCTTAAATATAAGAAAAAAATAGGCAGCCTTTAGCTGCCTATTTTATATTGAATAAATTTCTTTTATATTCCCAGTATGAAGTCTCTAGCTGAGAGGCTATTTTTCCAAAAAGATTGAAACACATTTCTAAAAATTCCTCATTAACAGTCACTTTATTATTATTCTTTGGGGTCATTATTTTTAATAGCTCAGCCTGTAAGTCGTCTGGAATATCGATGTTTAGATTATGCAGGTAATTATTTCTGACTTTTCTGATGGTATTTAGGCTCTGCCACTCTTTTTGAGAGATGGTGATATTCAACTTGCATTTATTTTTAAGAAAAAGGATATATTTATTTATATAGGGAAGATCCTTTTGATTGAAATCGTTAAAATCGTGTTTGCTGATATATGAAATATCTTTCACTATATTACTGAGAAGATTTTCGAACATTGTAAATAAAATAAGTAAAACGGATAGATAGTGCATTTCGTAAAAATAATCTACGTCTGCATAATGACACTTACCGTATTGGTCTAAAACCCTGTTTTCTTTAGAGCGCTCGTTTTTATGATCTCTCAGGAGTTCCTTTGAACCGCTGAGATACTCTTTTATATGAAGGTTATTCAGTTCAAAATACCTTTGTAAACTTCCAAGCCTCATTTCAAATTCTGAAAAAAGTTTTGAAAAATCCTCGTTGCATTTAAAATAAGGGTTGAAAATGCAGTATGAAAAAGGGTCTATGGACAATGAATCTAAGTCTTTTTCCTCTGGGATATCCGGGATGCTATCTGATTCTGATTTTTTTCTGTTAAAAATTCCGTTAAAAAAATTCAAATTTAATCCTCCTTTAAGTAAGAACTCCATGCTGATTTAGTAAAAAATAAAATTTCATTCATAATAAATATCTGTGTATGCAGTACTTTAATTATAATAAAAAATAAAGAATAATCAAAGAAATATAAAATTATTATTGATTATGTACATAAAAAGGAAAGCTTTTCCTGCTGAGTATACTATAAAAAAGATGAAGGAGAAGTGGGATGCTTAATATAATCAACAAAAGCAAAGATCCGTATTTTAATCTGGCTCTTGAGGAATATGCATTAAAAAATATAAAGGGAGATATTGTAATATTTTGGCAGAATGAGAATACAGTAGTAGTGGGTAGGAATCAAAATACACATGAAGAAATAAATCATGAATATGTCAGGATGAATAATATCAATGTTGTGAGGAGGCTCTCAGGGGGAGGAGCTGTGTATCATGATGGTGGAAACCTGAACTTCACATTTATAACTGATGCAACAAAGGATAATGTTAATAATTATAAAAAGTTTACCGAACCGGTTGTGAGCTCACTTAACCTTATGGGGGTGATGGCTGAGTTCTCAGGAAGAAACGATATAGTTATAGATGGTAAAAAAATCTCAGGTAATGCCCAGTATTATTTTGGAAACCGATTATTACATCACGGAACTCTTCTTTTTGATGCAGATCTGGCCATACTGGGAAAAGTTTTGAATGTAAAGACAGATAAAATAGAATCGAAGGGAATAAAATCTGTAAGAAGCAGAGTTACAAATATATATCCCTATCTGAAAGAAAAGGTCAATATAGATGAATTTAAAAAAAAATTAATTTTAAATCTTTTAATGGGAGGGGCAGAGAATTATATTTTGTCAGATAAAGAAAATTTAATAGTTGAAAATCTGGCAGAAGAAAAATACAGAGACTGGAACTGGAATTTTGGAAAATCTCCGGAATTTAAGATAACTAAAAGAAAAAGGTATAAAGGCGGGGAAGTGGAAATAAGAATGAATGTTTCTCAGGGGAAAATTGATGAAATAAAAATTTACGGGGATTTTTTAGGGTATAGGGGGACGGAAGAAATCGAAAGAATACTAACTGGCAAGAGATTTCATGAAAAAGATCTGGTTGATTGCATAAAAGACCTGGATATTGAAAAATATTTTTGTGAAATAAAAGTAGAAGATATAATGGACTGTATTTTTTATTAAAAAAGGTGCTTTAGGCACCTTTTTTAAATGTTTTTATTTTTCTGAATTGCTCCGTGAGCAGCC
>NZ_JBFHGC010000382.1:0-2837 GCF_041583315.1 Ilyobacter sp.
CCCCTTATATGCTCTATGTGAGATATAAAACTACTAAAAATGATGTGGAAAGTAAATACAAGAAAGAAAGCGGAAGGCTAGAGGCTCTAAAAGAGAGAGGCGGATGTTTTCCAAAAGCAATATATATGGCAGTAACGGCTTATCTTTTGGGAATAGGATTTATAGTCTATGCATATGTCACGGCAGGATGATTTTTAATAATTTTATAAGAAAAACCCTCACGACTGATGAGGGTTTTTCCTTTGTAAAAACTTTGAGATTTAATTTATAAAAAAAATATTCTACTTGCAGTAAGGTATGTTTTTTAGAAAAGTACCTCTTTTATCTTTTTTACAACTCCGTTCTGATTGTTATTTTCTGCAATGAAATTTGCTTCTTTCTTTAAAAGAGGGTGAGCATTTTCCATGGCGTAGCTGTATTTGGCATTTTTTATCATCTCAAGGTCATTTAGATAATCTCCGAAAACCATGGTTTCGCAGGGAGTTATTTCAAAAAAATCCTGTATTTTTTTAATGGCAGTCCCCTTATTGGCATTTATATTGATCATATCAAGCCACAGCTTTCCAGAGACAGCTATATTAAATCTATCCTCATGATTTTTAAAGTACTTATGACTGTTTTCCTCAGAACCATTGAAGTCACAGAGAGTTATTTTTAAGATATCATCATCTATATCAGTAACGTCATCTATGATTTTGAAACGGGAGTAGTACTGAGATACTTCTGATACCAGTCTTTGATCGCTGCTTTCTATATAAGCAGATTTTTTACCGCAAATGACAAGATAGGCACCCTCTATACCTCTGCCAATCTCTATGAGCTCTAAGGCATCTTTCTTGTCAATTGTTACTGAAAACAATTCTTCTCCATTCTGCATTACATAAGTACCATTCTCTGCTATGAAGAGCATGTCGTCTTTTATGGAATCAAATTTTTCCAAGAGATTGTAATACTGTCTTCCGCTGGCTGCAGAAAAGATAATATTTTTCTTACGAAGTTCCTTGAAAACTTCCCAAAATTCATCGTTGATTTTATGGTCATCATTGAGTAGACTTCCGTCCATGTCAGTGGCTATTAATTTGATCATTTGGACCTCCTGGATAATTCTTCTGTTAGTTATTTGCTAATTTCTTTTTACAAAACATGGTAAACCTCTCTCATGATAAAGTCAATATTAAATATTAAAATAGTCATAAATAAACTTTTTTGAAAATCATTTTTTATAAGAGGAATTTATATATGAAATTGGAATACTCAGATAAATAAATTTAGGAGGTATCTATGAAATATATAAAATTTGCCAATTCTCTTTTAAAGACAGATGCTATTCTGGCTCTCAGAATAAGGTTCAAAAATAGTTTTAAGGAAACAGTTTGGAATGTGGAAATTTTTATTAAGGATATCCTGGCTGTAGATGAGAAAGATTATTTTTTTGAAAGTTACAGAAGTGAGGAAGAAGCAAAAAAAAGACTTGATGAGATAGTAAAAATAGCAGGTATAGAGGTCATATAAATTTAACATGTGGGAACAAAGGGCTTGGAGTCAACCCATTGTTCTTCCAAGGTATTTAGTATATATTTTTTTGTTGTAGTTTTCCCAGAACTCCGGGGTCTTTATGGATTCGGGAAATACAGTAAAATCGTTGAGCTCACTTCTTGAAAACCATCTGGCCTCCTCTATAAGGAGTCCTTCACATTCTCTGCAAAAAGGATCCTTGACCCCTATCTCCCCTGAAATAATTTTTCCTTTTAAAAATATTTCTAAGTTATGTGAGTCGTATTGAGGATCCAAAAATTCACTTATAAATAAAATGTCCCCTGTTTCAACGGTGTAACCTGTTTCTTCACACGTTTCCCGCACTGCACAGGCGTGGATATCATTGTCCACATCTTCTAGACCTCCCCCAGGTGGAGCCCACCATTCGGAGCTGCTTTTAGAGTGGAGACTTTTAACCAGTAGTATCTTATCATCTTTAATAACTATGGCAGCTACACGGATTCTATATCTCATAAATGACCACCTTCCCTTCAAAAGAATTATACCGATATTTTGTCATGTTCCTTTTGCCGTTTAAAAAAATCATTTTTAAAAGTTTATTGTAAATTATAAAGGAATTTAAAAGAGCTTTTGAAATATCTATTTAGAATAATGAATATATGTGAGGAGAGGGTAGCTATGAAAAAAATACTATTGTTGCTGTTTGTTTTATTGTTGACTTTTGGATGTGATTCTGAAAAAAAACTGAGCTCAGGGAATGAAAACACAAATCTAAAAAAAGAAATTGTAGGTATTCGTAAACAACTGGACGAAACAGGTAGCCTGGTTTCTGAACAGAATGAAAAAATAAAAACATTGGAAAATTTAAGGGAACAAAATAAGATAGAGCTTGCCGAGAAAGAAAGGGTTATAAAAACATATGAAAGTGAAAATGAACTTCTCATAAACAAAAACCTAGACCTTGCCAGTGAGATAAAGAACAGAAATTTAGAAAGAGTTTACTGGATTATTTTTATCATTGTAAATAATGGATTATGGTATGGTTATTCCAGGAAAAAGAAAGAATAAAGAGCTGCCCGTCGGGCAGCTCTTTAATTATAACCACAGTTTTATCTGAGTTTTTTATGGAGTTACATATTAGAATGGAAATTCATCGTCGTCTTCAAATGATTCGGCTTCCGGCTTAGAACTAGAAGGAGACTGAGGTTTTGCAGGTTTTGAGTAAGCATTGGAATTAGAGTTAGAATATCCTCCCTGAGAACCGCTGTTATCATATGATGATTCGCTGTTTCTTCCTTCTAAAAATTCGATATTGTCTACAATAACGTCATAGGTAGTCC
>NZ_JBFHGC010000383.1:0-2833 GCF_041583315.1 Ilyobacter sp.
GAACTTGGAAAAATTAATACCCCTATACTTTTAAAAAGAGGTATGTCAGCTACTATAGAAGAATGGCTAATGTCGGCTGAATACATAATGGCCGGAGGAAATGAAAATGTAATTCTTTGTGAGAGAGGAATAAGAACTTTTGAAAAATACACAAGAAACACACTGGATCTAAGTGCAGTTCTGGCTGTAAAAAAATTGAGTCACCTTCCTGTAATAGTTGACCCAAGCCACGCTACAGGAAAGAGATGGATGGTAAAAGATCTTGCCCTTGCAGCAGCAGCAGTGGGAGCAGACGGTCTTATGGTAGAAGTTCACAACGATCCTGAGAATGCTCTTTGTGACGGAGCCCAGTCCCTTGAGCCAAAAGCATTTGACGACTTGATGATATCTGTAAATAAATTAGTAAAAGCACTCAGAACTCCAGGAGAATAAAGATTATGAAGGTAGCAGTGATAGGTCTGGGGTTGATCGGTGCTTCTATGGCAAAGGGGCTTCTTGATAATGGTCATGAGGTTTACGGAGTAGATATAGATCAAAATGCCATAAACTACTGTGAAAAAAATAAACTTATATCAAAGGGCTTTTCTGATATGGGAGATATACTGGACAGATGTGAAATTGTGATGTTTTCAGTATATCCTAAAACAATGATAAGACTAACTGAAAAATACAAGGAACAATTTAAGGCAGGAACTATAGTAACTGATGTGAGCGGTGTAAAAAAGGAGGTCGTTGCAAAAATGCAGCGACTCCTACCGCCAGGTGTTGAGTTTGTAGGAGTCCATCCCATGGCAGGCCGGGAAAAAATAGGAGCGGAATACTCTGATCCGGATATTTTTAAGGGAGCCAACTACATAATAACTCCCACAGAGAAAAACACAGAAAAAGCTGTAGACGTCCTGGAAAAAATAGGAACCGAGCTTGGATTTAAGAGGGTCAGCTACCTCAGTCCAGAAAGGCATGATGAGATGATAGCCTTTACCAGTCAGCTGACACATGCTATAGCAGTAGCTCTTGTAAATAGTGATAAGGACCCTGATACTTATAATTTTACAGGGGATTCCTATAGGGAGCTCACCAGAATAGCCATGATAAACGCTGATCTGTGGAGTGAACTTTTTCTGGAAAATAAGAAAAATCTTATAAACAGAATTGATGAATTTCAAGAAAGACTGGACATAATAAAAAATGCACTAAAAAAAGATGACAGAAAAACACTAATAGATGAGTTTGAAAAGTCCACTGAAAAAAGACTTACTTTGGAAAAATAAAAAGGGGGAGCAGCATGGATATCAAGATAATACCTGGAAAATTAAACGGTGAGGTTATAATACCACCTTCAAAAAGTCTTTCACACAGAGCCATAATAGCAGGGGCAATGGCAAAAGGAGAGAGCAGTGTAACAAATCTTATCATGTCAGATGATATCGAGGCGACTATAGAGGCTATGGAAGCTCTGGGAGTATCTATATCTAAGGGAGAACATGATGTTAAAATAGATGGTACAGGTACACTGGTAAGAAAAGAAAGTACAATAAACTGCAGGGAATCAGGTTCTACTGTAAGGTTTCTTGTACCGATATCATTACTAGCTGACGGGGAAATCAAATTTATAGGAGAGGGAAGACTTGCAAAAAGACCTCTTACTACATTTTTTAATATATTCGACGATTTTGGTGTAAAGTATGAGACAGGAGAGGATTACCTTCCTCTGACTATAAACGGGAAATTAACAGGCGGAAGATATAAAATGAAGGGAAATGTGAGCTCACAGTTCATAACAGGACTTATGTATACTCTTCCGAAATTAGAAGAAGATTCTGTGATTGAGATAACAACTCCCCTTGAATCTATAGGATATGTGGATCTTACTCTGGACATGCTTAAAAAATCAGGAATTGAAATAGAAAACAGAGACTACAGAGAGTTTCATATAAAGGGTAAACAGGAGTTTAAACCGGTGAACTACCGTGTAGAGGGAGATTACTCACAAGGGGCCTTCTGGATGGTGGCTGCTACTCTAGGAGCAGGACTAGATTGTATAGGACTAGAAAAAGAGTCTCTTCAAGGAGATAAAGAGATACTGGATATAATAACAAAAATGGGCGGTACTGTAAAAAATACAGCTAAAGGCCTTACATCAGAATTCACAAAGACAAAGGGTGCAGTGATAGATCTGTCACAATGTCCTGACCTGGGTCCTATCGTAACTGTAATGGCATCAGTGAGTGAAGGGGAGACTAGAATAATAAACGCTCAGAGACTCCGTATAAAGGAATCTGACAGAATCACGGCAATGGTGACCGAACTCAATAAAATCGGAGCAGACATAACAGAAACAGAAGACGGAATGATAATAAGAGGAGTAAAAAAACTAAAAGGCGGAGCCAATGTATCTAGCTGGAATGACCACAGAATAGCCATGGCCATGGCAGTGGCGTCTACCCAGTGTGAAGAGCCTATAGTTATAGAGGGAGCAGAGTCAGTTAAAAAATCTTATCCTCATTTTTGGGATCACTTTAAACAACTGGGCGGAAAGGTCGAGGTACTATAATGGTTAAGGATCTAAAAGAACTTAGAGATGAAATAGAAGTCATAGACAAAGAGATGATAAAACTCTATTTGAGAAGAATGGAAATAGTAAAGAATGTGGCCCTTTACAAGCAGGAAAATGGAATGGAGGTACTTGACAGGTCCAGGGAACTTGAACTCCTTGAAAAAACCTCTGCCCTTGTACCTGAAAAAGATCTGAGAAAATATTACCGGGAGCTTCTGGAAAAACAGATGGAGCTTTCCAGGGACTATCAGAGGAAAATACTTGGCCTGCAAACAA
>NZ_JBFHGC010000384.1:0-2828 GCF_041583315.1 Ilyobacter sp.
CATGATACAACACAGGTATATGGTATTCGCATTCTATATCTTCAAACATTAATTACACTCCCAATTTTTAAAAGATAGATTATTAAGTTCATTTTACTATAATGAGCAAAAAAAAGCAACTTAAGGGGGGATCATCTAGAACAATATCAATTTCTTTTTTAATCTCTTTTTCCAAATAATTTTCTTGTTATTCAAAATATGAGTTTATTTTCCTTTCAATTTTGCACTACCTTTTACACCATTTTTATGTTTTTTATACACTTAGATGCTAAACTTGTCTTTAAGAAAAACATTGGAGGAATCTATGAATAATATACCTTGGGATAACAAACTAGAAATTTTAGATTTTGCTTTTCAACCTATAATATGTGCAAATTCAGGGGAGATATACGCCGTAGAAGCTCTTCTTCGAAACAGTGTCGAGGCTGGTTTCAAAAACATAGACGATGTTTTCGATAGCGCCTATAAGGATGGTTCCTTATATACACTAGATTTAATGCTTCGGGAAAAAGCTATTCAAAAATTTAAAAAGCTCAAATTTCACAGCAGTATAAAAATATTTTATAATCTAGATAATCGGCTTTTGGAAATGCCAAATTTTTCAATGGGTAAAACAGAGCTTATTCTAAAAGAAAATAAGATAGAAAAGAGCTCTTTGTGTTTCGAGATATCGGAAAAGTATAAGCTTAACAAAATAGAGGATATAAATGACATGTTGAGTGTCTATAAAAGCCAAGGGTATATTATCGCCTTAGATGATTTTGGCAGCGGTTTTTCCAACCTCCAAAAGCTTTATCACTTTGATATAAACCTTTTAAAAATTGACAGATTTTTTATAAGAAATGTGGGAAAGAGCAGTAAAAAAAGGATTTTCTTAAATAACATAATAAATCTAGTACACACTCTAGGAGGATTGGTGGTAGCAGAAGGAGTGGAAACCGAGGAAGAGATGCAGGTTTGCCGTATGCTCGGCTGCGATCTCCTACAAGGATATTACATACAACATCCCAGTCAAAACCTAGATGATATAAAAGTCCTATATCACCATGTAAAAGAAAAAATGGTAAACCAAGAGATTTTTTTCGGGGAAGATAGAAATATAATTGAAAGTCATATTAAAAAAATAGAGGGAACTTACATAGATAACCAAATGGATAAAATTTTAGAAGTTTTAAAAAAGAATAGCCATGCAGAAGTTTTCCCCATAATAGACCGAGACAAAAGAGTTCTTGGTATGATAAGAGAAAAAAAAATCAAAAAATATCTTTTGGCTCCCTTTGGAAATGAATTCCTCAAGAAGAAAACCGTACGCGACTTGATAGATATAGCAATAATTACCGATATAAACGTCAGTATAAACAAGCTGATAGAAATACTCTCATTAAATGACGAGGTAGAATTTATAATTATAACATGCGATGGCAAGTACCAAGGTTACCTTGACAAAAATGCAGTTATTAAAATAATTAGTGAAAAGAAGATAGGAGAGGCCAAAAATCAAAATCCTCTTACAAAGCTTCCGGGAAATATTCAAATATCCAATTATATAGAACAAAGTCTTTCAGATACAGCAAACAGATATATGTACACATATTTTGATTTCAATAATTTCAAAAGCTACAATGATAAGTACGGATTTAAAAAAGGGGATAAAATAATCAGCTTATTTAGTGAAATTTTAAAAGATGAAGCAAAGGATGAAAATTTATTTATAGGCCATGTAGGTGGAGATGATTTTTTTTTAGGCATAAAACAAAAGCCAAATAAAAGCTTCAGCGATACACTAGATAAGATATCCTCAATTTCAAACATGTTTAAAATCCAAGCCAGAGATCATTATGATTCAAAAGACCTGAATAAAGGTTTCATTTTAAGTCAGGACAGAAATGGAAAACTTCGAAGGGTTCCTATTATAACTGTATCTGCCGCAATTTTAGAGATTGTTCCAGGAAAAAGAAACTGTACTATAGAGGATGTTAGTGATATCCTATTCAAATTGAAAAAGAATTCTAAAATAGCAAAAAATTCTCTATGCTGTTCCACAATACTGCCCTATAAATAATTTTTATGACAAATTTCATCATGTTATATTCTATTGATCTTAAAGTATAATCTCGATGCTGCAAAGTGTTTCAATTCATTTTGATAATTATTTTATAATCATTAATTTAAAATAGAGACTGAAAAAGGGCGCCTCTAAGGGCCCCCTATACTTCTATTAACTTAAACTGATCTGTCCACTATAACGTAGAGTTTTCACCTTAAATCATTATACTGCTGGCTATTTTTATACCGAATTTTTCTCTCACTTCCACTTCAAATCTAAGCATATTTTTTTCCTGTTCAGCCTGAAGTCTGGATCTTTTGTCAGTAAGTTTTTTTATTCTTTTCATATTTGGTTTTTTACTGTTTCTTTCCTTTTGGACCTGAACATCAATTTCCTTTATAGCCACCTTATTTTTTTTCATATTAGCCATGGCTTTTTCGTGAATGACCTTGTACTCTTTTTGTTGACCTGGTTTGAGATCACTGACTTTTTTTGCTATTTGAGATTTTCCTGGTTTTTTATGAACTGAATAATTTTCCGGTTGATTTTGGGAAAATGCCGCAGTTGAAATTATTATTGCTAAGATTCCGATTATTTTTTTCATTTTTATAGTTCCTCCTGAAATATATTTGTCTGTAGAAGTATCTTACTTTAATTCTGTGACAGCTCTGTGTTCAATACATGTCAAATTACATATATTTTCTATTCACTAAGATTTCAAAAGTAATTTCTTAAAGCCTGCGTATATTCTGATAATTAAAAAAAAGAAGAAGCAATAAGC
>NZ_JBFHGC010000385.1:0-2822 GCF_041583315.1 Ilyobacter sp.
ACTATAGTTTCAACGATAGAAGAATATGAGTGTATTTTTGAACTGGTAATGGTAAGACTCTAATAATATGATGCTTAGATATCTCTTGAGGTTTTGATATAAATACTATTGAAGCAGAAAAGACTTTGATACGGGAAAAATTTTAAGATTTTTTTTATTTCTACGGAATTTGAAATTTTGGGAAGAAGAACTGAGGCTAGATATAGGAAAGTGCTGAGATAATAAGTAAAATAAGGCCCCCTAACGGGCGTTTTATAATTAGATGTTATATTCAGTTTTTTTATTTTTTGAAGTATATATTTGTAAAAAATTACCTTTTAAATCTTTCTCTCATAATTTCGATATCTTCTAAAATTGCCTGCAGATCTTCTTCATGTTCTTCTTCCTGCTCTAATATTTTAAGTGCCATATTATAAGTTACCATATCTTTATCTTTTGTGATGTCCATTATATTTTTATAGACACTTATAGCACATTGCTCGCCTTTAATATTTTGTTTTAATATCTCTTCTACATATGGATCAAGCGGGGCATCATATCCACAGTGAGTTAATTTGAGAATTTCTTCTGGAGAAATAGGAGGAGTCCCTCCCAATTGAATTATCCTGTCACTGACCCATTGTGCATGTGTAAATTCTTCGGTAGCATGCTGCAGCAATTCTGCAACAGTTCCTTCTCTCATAGGGCCCTTTACAACCTGAGCTCCTATCCAGTACTGATAATATGCAAGCCATTCGTCTGCATACGCACTAGTCAATAATTTTAGCAGTTCATTTACATCTAAATCTACAATCTCTCTACCTCTTGTTCCCATTCAAAAATCCCCCCCTGTGTATTATATTTTTTTTGTTAATTTATAACTATTAACACTCCAAGTAGATGCTATATCGGAATAACTTTTATTAAAATATTCATTGCTCCAAGCAGATGCTGTTTTTGCGTAACTTTTGTTACTTTTTATCAAGCTATTACCACTCCAGTCAGATGCCGTACTTGCATAACTTCTACTGTTTGTTGCTAAAATACCATTGCTCCAAACAGATGCTATACTGGCATAATTTCTGTTGTTATTAACTTTTACAGGATTTAAGCTGCTGGCAAATGAAATGCTCGCAATAAATAATAATATACTTGATGCAATTAGTGTAACCTTTATTTTTCCATTCATTAATTTCATAATTTCCTCCTGATTTTTTAAAATTGATATATGTTAAACCTAAGTTTAAGGCAAGTTTTTTTCTAACTCTAGTTTAAATTCTTTTGTAAACATTTATCACAAATTCCTTTGTAATATACATGTTGTTCATCTATCTGGAATTTGTCCAGTGATTTAATTTCAGAAATTTTATCATCAATCTTGATGTCATAAATTGTTCCGCATTTTTCACATTTAAAATGTCCGTGTACTTCCATATGGCTGTCATATCTAGTTTCGTTTTCCTCTATTACAATAGTATGAGCAATTTTTTTCTCAATAAATAAATTTAGAGTATTGTAAACTGTTGTTTTAGAAAGTGTTGGAATCTCATTCACCAATTCTTTATAAATCATTTCTACTGTTGGGTGATTCTCTTTAGTCACTAAATATTCAAAAATTTTTATTCTTTGAAAAGAAGGCTTTATTCCATTTTTTTTTAAATGACCGATGACATCATTCATATCACTACCTCCTTTAATTTTTAACTGAAGAGATAGTATAGACTATCTCTTCAGTTAGTTTAATTACTTCTTAAAATGTCTTTCTAGAAGGCCTAAAAATGCTCTACCGTGTCTAGCTTCATCTTTTGCCATCTCGTGTACTGTATCATGGATAGCATCAAATCCTAGTTGCTTTGCTCTCTTTGCAATATCAAACTTTCCTGCAGTAGCACCATATTCAGCCTCTACTCTCTTGGTAAGATTAACTTCGGTTGATGCACATACACACTCACCTAACAGTTCTGCAAACTTTGCAGCGTGTTCAGCCTCCTCAAATGCAATTCTCTTGTAGGCCTCTGCCACTTCTGGGTATCCTTCTCTGTCTGCTACTCTTGACATTGCAAGATACATACCTACCTCTGTGCATTCCCCTTCAAAATTAGCTCTTAATCCTGCAATTATTTCTTCATCTCCGCAGGCCAATCCTTCTCCGACAATGTGCTCTGTAGCCCATACTCTTTTTTCATCAGCTTTTATTTCCTCAAACTTATCTGAACCCGCCTTACATACTGGGCATACTTCCACTCCTGCTTCGATGATTTCCCCGCATACTGTACATCTAAATTTCATAAACCTACCTCCAAATTTTTATTTTAATTTACATTCGTTGTAAAATTGTAACCGTTACATTTCTGTTAACAAGATGATTCTACAATTAATATTAAAATTTGTCAACACCTTTTATAAAAAAAATTATTTTTAATAAATCGGCTTATGTAAAAAAAGTTTCAGGCTACATTTTAAGAGATATATCAAAAATATAGGACTTAAAATAACAATATCTAATTTTTAAATATAAAGCGGGACAGTTTTTAGTACATATTATTATTCTGTGATGAACCAGCATGAACAGGTTACAATACTGGTCTTAAAAAAAGTAAATAAGCTTCATGTCCGTTTGCAATTGCTTCACTCTTAGGCAGAAATCCAGCCATTTTTTTAGTGTTGCCTTAAAAAATACGTATCGCTGATATTTCAACAAGATACAAAAAAACGTACCTTATTGTGATAATTGAACTCTTTTTCAATAGATTGAGAGTATCAAAATTTTCAAATATAAGATCGTAAGCAAAGATAGCTAACGTCAGCGGAAATTTGGCAAATTTTTATACAGCAATATCACT
>NZ_JBFHGC010000386.1:0-2820 GCF_041583315.1 Ilyobacter sp.
GATCTTGTAAAAGAGATAGCAAAAATAGCCGGAGGAAACGGCGGAGGAAGACCTGATTTTGCACAAGCCGGAGGAAAAGACGGAAATAAGGTTCCTGAGGCTCTGGAACATGCAAGAAAGATATTAACTGAAAAACTCTAATCATTATGACGGGGAGACCCGTCTCTTGGTTTTATATAGTGATGTAAAGAGAGGTATAAAATGTTTAAAAAATATCTTGCACTTGATGTAGGCGATGTAAGAATAGGTGTGGCCAGGTCTGACGCCATGGGAATGTTTGCACATCCCCTAGAGGTAATAGACAGGACAAAGACCAAGGCTGTAAAAAGAGTACAGGAACTATGCAGGCAGGAAAACACCAAGAGTATAGTGGTGGGAATCCCTAAAAGTCTGGACGGTCAGGAGAAAAGGCAGGCTGAAAAGGTAAGGGAGTTTATAGAAAAACTAAACTCAAGTATAGAGGGGCTCGAAATAATCGAAATAGATGAAAGGCTCTCTACAATTTCGGCAGAAAGAATGCTCAATGAAACAACTAATAAAGATGCCAGGGGAAAAAGAAAAGTAGTGGACAAGATAGCAGCAGCCATAATACTTCAGACATACCTTGACATGAAAAAATAGAAAATACGAAAGTGGGAGGACATATGAAAAAGGGAATGATTGTTAAACTGCTCTTTATACTGGCAATTCTCATTGGAGCAGGATGGTTGAGCTTCATGAAGCCGACTAGACTTGGTCTAGATCTAAAAGGCGGGGTGTATGTGGTTCTTGAGGCGAAGCCTGAAGGAGACCAGGTCATAGATGATGAGGCTATGACAAGACTTATAGAGGTACTAGACAGAAGAATAAATGGCCTAGGAGTAGCAGAATCGATAGTCCAGAGAGCCGGTGAAAAAAGGGTAATAGTGGAGCTTCCTGGAATAACAAACAGTGAGGAAGCAGTAAATCTGATAGGTAAGACAGCTCTTTTGGAGTTTAAAATAGTGCAGGATGACGGCAGTCTGGGGGAGACTCTTCTTACTGGGGGATCTCTGAAAAAGGCAGCAGTGTCATATGACAAGCTTGGAAGAGCAGAGATTCAATTTGAAATGAATCAAGAAGGTGCTGTTAAATTTGCTGAGATAACAAGAAATAATATAGGAAAAAAACTGGCGGTGACTCTAGACGGAGAAGTCCAGACAGCACCGACTATAAATACAGAAATACCTAGTGGAAACGGAGTGATAACAGGAAGTTATACTGTAGAGGAAGCAAAAGCTATGGCTACTCTTTTAAATGCAGGAGCACTTCCGGTGAGAGCGGAGATACTAGAAACAAGATCTGTAGGAGCTTCTCTTGGGGATGAATCGATAGCAAAGAGTACTATGGCTGCAAAAGTGGCGGTAGCACTAATAGGGATATTTATGGTTGTTTTCTACAGACTGCCTGGACTTATAGCAAATCTGGCTCTTGCAGTTTTTGGGATAATAGCCTTTGGTACTCTTAATTTCTTAGATGCAACTCTTACACTTCCTGGAATAGCAGGACTTATACTTTCTGCTGGAATGGCAGTAGATGCCAATGTTATTATTTTTGAGAGGATAAAAGAAGAGCTAACACTTGGTAATACAATTCTATCTTCTATAGATACAGGGTTTAAAAAAGCCTTTGGAGCGATATTTGACTCAAACATAACGACGCTGATAATAACAATGATATTATTCACTTTAGGAACAGGACCTGTAAAAGGTTTTGCAATAACTCTGACAATAGGAATACTGGCATCTATGTTTACAGCTATAACAATAACTAAGATACTGTTAAAAGGTTTCGTAGGTATATTCAAAATAAAAAGACCTGAATTATTTGGGGTTAGGGGGAACTAATAGTGAAAATAGATATTGTAAATCATACTAAAAAATGGCTTGGCATCTCGGCATTTTTTGTAATAATTGCCATTGCAGGTCTTGTGTTTAAAGGGTTAAATTATGGGATAGATTTCTCAGGTGGAAACCTTTATCAGCTTAAATTTGAAAAAAACATAATGCTGGGAGAGGTAAATAGTTTTTTTGACGAGATATCCAAAGACTTTCCTCAGCTAGACAGCAAAAGCAGAAAGGTACAGGTTTCTGGGGAACATACAGTAATCCTGAGAACATCTGAAATGGATGAAGAGCAAAAAAATGCCTTTTTAGACAAGGTGGAAAATTTTGGGAAATATGACCTTCAGAAATCAGATACGGTAGGGGCAACTATAGGTGAAGAGCTTAAGACTTCCGCTGTATATGCTTTAATTTTAGGATGCATCCTTATAGTTTTATATATCACCATAAGATTTGAATTTAAATTTGCCCTGGCTGCAGTAATAGCACTGTTTCATGATGTTATTATTTCTGTGGGAGGAATAGCACTATTAGGTTATGAGTTAAACACTCCTTTTATAGCAGCTGTCCTGACGATACTTGGATACTCTATAAACGACACTATAGTTGTGTTTGACAGAATAAGAGAAACACTGAAAAGAAAGAACTCTCCGGAACTGGGAGAGGCGATTAACATAAGTATAAACCAGGTTATGACGAGATCTATAAATACATCTCTCACAACCTTTCTTGCAGTAATAGCAATACTTATTTTCGGAGGAGACAGTCTGAGGACTTTCATAACAACTCTGCTTATAGGGGTAGTAGCAGGAACTTATTCATCGATTTTTGTAGCCAGTCCGTTGGTATATCTATTGGAAAAGAATAAAAATAAAGAAGCTATCTTAGAAAAATAAAAATTAAGCCATCCCGTTCAAACCGGGAAGGCTTAATAAAAAAATATTTCTTAAAAATAATA
>NZ_JBFHGC010000387.1:0-2811 GCF_041583315.1 Ilyobacter sp.
CATGGGAGTGATTGTGCAAAAGCTCATAACAGGAGATGTCTCCGGTGTGGCCTTCAGCAGAGATCCCACAGGAGAAGAACAGATGGTTATAGAGGCTGTCCCAGGACTAAACCAGGATCTGGTCGATGGCAGGGTAGAGCCTGAAAGATGGATGATCGATCCAAATGACGGAAAAATAAAAGAGAGGTACAGTAAAAATGAAACCACCCTTATGAATGAAGAGGAACTCACTAACCTTTATCTCACCCTGAAAAGACTCCATGACGAGTACGGGATTCCCGTTGATTTAGAATGGACCATGAAGGATAAAAAACTGTATCTTCTCCAGATACGCCCGGTGACAACACTTTCAGAAGATGAGGAAGAAGAAAATTTATGGGAGAGGGAGGACAAGAGACCATGGTACAGGAGTCTCACAAAGACTTTTGCAACTCTGAAAGAGATGCAGAAGCGTATAGAGGGAGAAATCCTCCCTGCTATGGAAAAGGCTGCTTCCAGTATGAAAAATACTGATCTCAGCTCACTGGACAACCTATCTCTCTCTAAGGAGATAGAAAAAAGATTTGACCTTTATGAAAATTGGCACAACATCTATTGGCAGGAACTCATACCTTTTGCCCACGGAGTTAGACTCTTTGGGAAAATATACAATGATTCTGTAAAGCCTGCAGATCCCTATGAATTTACATTGCTGCTACGTTCAAATGAAATGATAAGTATCAAAAGGGATAAGTCTCTTCTATCCCTTATTAAAAAAGTGAAAGATGACCCCTGCCTTCATGAAAAATTGAAAAATAAAATTTTTGATGATCTATCTGCAGATTTTTTTCAATCACTGGATCTATTTGTTCATCACAACGGAGATTCCTCCTATAAAGGGGACTCACTTTTAGCAAACAAAGAGGATCTGTTAAAGCTGATTTTAAATATGGCCGAAGCGAATGTTGACTCAAAAAAAGAATGGGAAGACATATCTATTCTTGAAGATAAATTTTTTTCAGCATTTAAAAAAGAACAGATAGATTTTGCCAAAGATATCCTCAATTTGGCAAGGATAAGCTGGCGTGTGAGAGATGACGACAATATTTATCTCGGGAAGTTGGAGTCTGCTCTTGTGGATTCTGTAAATCTCGGTAAAAGCAGACTCTCCATTCATAAAAAAACCAGCCCCCATACCGTGGCAATGATGCTAAGAGACCCAGATCCATCAAAGAAAAGTTCACAAGAGAATCCTCCCCTGTCCAAAATCAAGTTCAAAAGGAGTAGGCTTCTGAAAATATCAGTCAAAGACAGAAATTCTCAGATGAGAATGAGGAAGTTTACCGGTCAGCCTGCAGGTCCTGGAATAGGAAGTGGAAAAAGCAGAGTAATCAGAAATCAGGAGGATATCTTTCAATTTAAAAAAGGAGAAGTTCTCGTGTGTGATGCCATAGATCCCAACATGACATTTATTGTACAGTTTGCTTCTGCAATAGTAGAAAGAAGAGGGGGAATGCTTATTCACGGTGCCATAATTGCAAGAGAGTACGGAATCCCCTGTGTCACAGGAATAGACAATGCAACTGAGGTCATAGAAAGTGGTATGACTCTCGTGGTAGACGGATATACAGGAACCGTAACCATAAAAGAACCATAAAATATAAAGACTTTATAAAATCAATTCAAATAAAAAAGCTTCCAGACAGTTTATCACTGTAGGGAAGCTTTTTTATGCTTTTATTACGTCTCTCTGCAGGTCAGACAACTACCACGGTTTCCTGATCATTCTCTCCGTCTGATTTGCTCTCCAAATAGCCTTTCTCCGCTCTGTCTCTTCCGTTTATTTTTGAACTGTACAGAGCCTTATCAGCCCTGTTTATAACTTTATCCAGTTCTTCAAAGGGATGATATTCTGACACTCCCATGCTCACTGTACTCAAAATATGATCATTTTTATAGATTGTTTTATTTTTTCTGATCTCTATTCGGATATTTTCAGCAAGCTTAAAAGCGTCCTCTATACCACAGTCTTTAATTAGCAGGATAAACTCATCCCCTCCCCACCTTGAAAAAACATCTGATTTACGAAGAAGTGATTTCGTAACTTCACTGATGTTTTTAAGGACCTCATCCCCTGCCAGGTGTCCGTATTTATCGTTGATCTCCTTAAAAAAGTCTATATCAAAAATCACAATTGAAAATTTCATTTTATTTCTTTCAGAATCTTTTAAAATTTGGAGCATTATGATGTCAAAGGCCTGACGGTTGCATACCCCTGTGAGTTTATCTATGGTGGCCATTTCATGAAGCCGTTTTTCATAGGGAGACATCAGTATGTCCATAAGAATAAAAATCATTATCACTATAAATGCACAGATCCCCAGATTCAAATAGAGTGCTTTATGTATATTCCTGATGGCTCCCTCTTCGCTTTTTTCCACTATGAGGTGCCATTTAAGTTCCGGTATATACCGGCTGTTTACATGGATAAGTTTTCCGTCTTTCTTATACTTCTGAGTTTTATTTGCATTTTTTAAAATTACACTGGAAATTTCAGATAATCCTTCCATCTGATTGATATTCTTTGATTCTATTTTAAAGTCAGAACCATGAAGGACAATATTTCCGTCATTATCAGCAAAGTATATCTGACTCCCGTAATCTTTTTGATACCTCTCTATTATATTTTTTACAGCATCTACTTTGAGTCCAACTCCTGTGGCCCCTATATACTTACCATCGTAGTCATAAACTTTATAATTGACGAATACTGTCATGGTGTCATTATTTGCCATGTCAGGATCCACATTTATCTCATAATCATTTTTCATA
>NZ_JBFHGC010000388.1:0-2802 GCF_041583315.1 Ilyobacter sp.
GAACTTATCATTAAACCGGTGACATATTTACCGTATAAAATATAAAAAAATCAGGGAATTTTTCCTGATTTTTTTATTGATAGCGGAACAGTGATATAAAATTTGTATTATTATGAAGATTATTTTAACAAAAATATAAAATTTCTTGATTAATGAGGTAAATTATGTTAAATTTAGATATAGAACAAATATACGTGTATTAAGTGTATTTTAAAAAATTGGGGTAATATAACAAAGTTTTGATGACATATATGAATTAAAGAAAAGACTATCATTAGGATGAAAAATAACAGGGGGGAATATGAAGTATAATTTTGACAGGGGTTTTAATCACGAGATAAAAGATTCTCTTAAGTGGAATACGGTAAAAAGAATATCAAATAAGAAGGATATTATCCCTATGTGGATAGCAGATATGGACTTTGAAACAGTGCCTGAAGTCAAAACAGCTATAATTGAGAGGGCGGCCCAGGGAATCTACGGTTATAGTGAGATGAAGGATGAATACTATGAGTCGTTGGCAGGGTGGACAAAAAAAAGATACAACTGGAAAATTGAAAAAGAGTGGCTATGTTTTAGTCCGGGAGTTGTTACTGGTATTAGCCTGACAATACGTGCACTGACACATCCAGGGGACAGGGTACTCATACAGACCCCAGTTTACAGTCCATTTTTTGGAGCAGTGATAAGAAGCGGATGTGAGCTTGTGACGAGTTCTCTTAAACTGGTTAATGGAAAATATAAGATGGACTTTGAAGACCTTGAAGAAAAACTAGAGGATGAAAGAACAAAAATAATGGTTCTGTGCAACCCGCACAATCCAGTGGGGAGGGTATGGACAAGAGATGAGTTATTAAGAATAGGAGAAATTTGCCTAAAAAATAATGTTACAGTGGTATCAGATGAAATTCATTCTGATCTAGTGTATAAGGGACACAAATACACCCCTTTTGCAAGTATATCAAAGGAGTTTGAACAAAATTCTATAATTTGTACTGCACCGAGTAAGACTTTTAATCTGGCTGGACTTCAGAGTTCTAATATAATAATTCCCAATGAAAATTTCCGAAGGGAGTACAAAATTGCTCTTGAAAATATAGAGGTTTCAAGATTGAATGTATTTGGTATGGTTGCCTGTGAAACTGCATACAGATACGGAGAGCCCTGGCTAGAGGAGCTTTTAGATTATCTGGAAGTAAATAAGGAACTTGTAAAAAAACGAATAGAAAATAAGATGCCAAAACTTAAACTGATAGAACCCGAAGCTACTTATTTATTGTGGATGGACTGCAGCGGGTTGGGACTGAGTGATGAAGATCTCAAAAAATTTATGATAGAAAAAGCTGGAATTTTACTCAATGACGGTATCAGCTTCGGGGAAGAGGGAAAAGGATTTCAAAGAATGAATATAGCCTGTCCTAAAGATATTCTTGAAGAAGCCCTGGACAGACTTGAAAAAGCTGTAAACAGCATATAAAATTAGGGGAGTGGATACAGGTGGAAAAAGATAAATTTATAGATACAAAGGTTGTACACGGATACAAGGGATATGATGAGCATACAGGTGCAATTAGCTATCCTATTTATCAGACGGCTACATTTAGGCATCCTGCATTAAATGAAAGCACTGGATATGATTATTCCAGACTTCAGAACCCCACCAGGGAAGAGCTGGAAAATACCGTAGCGAGTATAGAGGGTGCCAAAGCAGGATTTGCATTTTCAACAGGACTGGCTGCAATTTCTACAGTTTTGAATATATTTTCTCCTGGAGATCACATAATTGTATCAGACGATCTTTATGGGGGTACCTACAGGCTTTTTGAAGAGGTGTATAATAAGTACGGAATAAGCCACACTTTTGTAGATACCACAGAGATAGAATCAGTGTCAGATGCGATAAATAAAAATACAAAGGCCATATTTATAGAGACTCCATCTAACCCTATGATGAAGGTCACAGATATAGCAGAAATTATAAAGTTAGCTAAGATTAATAAGGCTCTAACCATTGTAGACAATACATTTTTGAGTCCTTATTTTCAGAACCCAATTTTACTTGGGGCAGATATAGTTGTACACAGTGGAACCAAATTCCTGGGAGGACACAATGATACCTTGGCAGGACTTGTTGTTTTAAATGACGAGGAATTGATAGAAAAAATTAAATTTTTACAGAATTCAATCGGAGGAGTACTGTCTCCATTTGACAGCTGGCTTATTCTGAGAGGAATAAAAACTCTGGCTGTCAGAATGGAAAAACAGCAGGGAAATGCAATGAAAATAGCCAAATGGCTGAAAGAACAAAAAGACAGAGTAGATGAAGTTTATTATGTGGGACTTCCTGAACATAAAGGCCATGAAATATCCTTAAAACAGGCTAGGGGATTTGGTGCTATGATATCTTTTACGATAAAAAATGTACAGGCAGTGGAAGAAATTTTAAAAAATGTACAAATAATAACTTTTGCAGAAAGTTTAGGGGGAGTGGAGAGCCTAATAACATATCCTCAGACTCAGACCCACGCCTCTATACCTCAAGAGATAAGAGACAGAATAGGAGTCACAGACAAACTCCTCAGACTATCAGTAGGAATAGAAAACGCAGAAGACCTTATCATGGATTTAGATCAGGCTATGAAGAATATATAGAATATTCTTTCGGATTGAAAAATTATCATTTTATTTAATAGTAAACATAAAGGAGTGGTGGAAAATGATAGCTAAGAGTTTAGTAGATTTAATAGGAAATACTCCCTTACTGGAACTTTCAAATTATAATAAAGCCAATGAATTAAAGGC
>NZ_JBFHGC010000389.1:0-2772 GCF_041583315.1 Ilyobacter sp.
AAAATATGAAGTTTAAATGGTATCAGTTCCCTAAAAAAATATTTTTGAACATAATGCTTAAACAGTATAAATATCTTCTGGAAGAGATCAAGAAGTAAAAGTATAGAGGAGCCCAGAGGGCTCCTTTTGTTTTACAATTATAAAAAAAGACAAAATGGATTATTATACTGTGATAAAGTAAGGGGATCTAATGAGGTGGACCTGGAATGTAACTGAAGCAGAGAAAAATGTTTTTCTTGAAAAAACAGGGTTTGAGAAGTAGTATAATTAGGGAGAAATAATCTCTAAATTTATGTTGGAAGGGAAAAAATATTTTATGTATATAAAACCAAAGGTTGTAGTGATAGGCGGAGGTACGGGGCTTTCAGTTCTCCTGAGAGGTCTGAAGCACTTCCCGGTAGAGATAACTGCCATCGTAACGGTGGCTGATGACGGAGGAAGCAGCGGCAAACTGAGAAATGAGTTTAATATCCCTGCCCCTGGGGATCTAAGAAATGTAATGGTGGCACTAAGTGAGGTAGAACCCCTTGTGGAGGAGCTGCTTCAGTACAGATTTAAAGGAGACAGCAGCCTGGGGGGGCATCCTCTTGGGAACCTTCTTTTAACTGCCATGGTGGGGGTAACAGGAGACCTGGCCAGTGCCATGAAGGGCCTTAGGAAAGTATTCGACATTAAAGGAAACATACTTCCGTCTACCTGTGAGAGTGTGACTCTCTTTGCAGAGATGGAAGACGGGGAAATAATAGCCGGTGAATCGAGGATTCCAAAGACTCAAAAGAGTATAAAGCGGGTATTTTTTGAAAAAAATCCCCAGCCTGTAAAAGAAGCATTAGAGGCAATAGAGGAAGCGGATCTTATAGTTTTAGGTATAGGAAGCCTTTATACCAGTATAATTCCGAATCTACTAATACCTGAAATGAAGGAGTCCCTTTTGAAATCAAAGGCTAAAAAAGTGTATATATGCAACGCAATGCAGCAGCCAGGGGAAACCAGTGGCTACACTGTATATGATCATATAAAAGCCATAAATAAGCACGTGGACGGGGAGTTTTTAGACGTAGTGGTCACAGATTCCAGTGAAATACCGGAAAATGTAATGGAGAAATATAACAGGGAAGGGGCAGGGAGAGTCGAGGTCGACCTGGAAAATCTTGAAAAAATTAAAATAGATATCCTGGAGCAGAAACTCCTGGAAATAAGTGAAAAAGGCACAGTGAGACATCATCCATACAGGCTGGCAGGAGCCATTTATTCACTTGTAGAATATTAAGGGGGAAATTTATGTATAAGCATGTGTTCGGTCCGGTCCCGTCTAGAAGGCTGGGAGTATCCTTGGGAGTGGATCTTGTAGAGGCAAAAACCTGTAACCTCAATTGTATATACTGTGAGTGTGGGGGAAACAGTAAAACTTACAGCGAAAGAGGAAGCTATGTAAATGTTGATGAAGTAAAGGAGGAGCTCAAAAGCGCCTTGAAAAAAATAAAACCTGACTATATAACATTTTCTGGGAGCGGAGAGCCTACACTGAACAGTGATATAGGAACTCTTATAAGGTGGGTAAAGGAAAATACCGATTCCAAGGTGGCTGTAATTACAAACTCTACCCTTCTGCATTTTGATGAAGTTGTAGAGGATATATTGGAGGCAGATGTGATAATGCCCTCTCTAGATGCCATAAGTGAGGAGGTTTTTATACAGATAAACAGACCTCACCCGAGTCTAAAGTCAGAGGATATTTTAAAAGGTCTGGTAAAATTATCTGAGAAATTTAAGGGTAAGATACTTTTAGAGGTATTCATAGTAGAAGGAGTGAATGATACACCCCAAGAGCTGAAGCTTTTCGCTGAATTTTTAAAAAGACTGGGTATAGAGGCTATACAGCTAAATACTTTGGCAAGACCTGGAGCCGTAGATTGGATAGTACCTGCTACATTTAAAAGGCTGAATGAGATAAAAAAATATTTTGAATCCTTTGGAGTACTTGGAGTAGAAATAATAAAAAAATATAAAAGCAGAGATCAAATAGAAAAGTATTCTCCAGAAGGAGAAAAGCTGATTTTAAACATGCTTTCTAAAAGACCTTATGCTCTTGAAGAGCTTTGTGAGATGGTGGGAGAGAAAAAAGAAGAGCTGTATAAATACCTGGAAATACTGGAAAAAGAGAGCAAAATTGAGTTTGTATATATGGAGGGTTCATTTTTTTTAAAAAAACTTTAAAAAAAAATTGACAAACAACAGTGGGTAATATATAATTACGTTGTCTGTCGCCGCTTTAGCTCATCTGGTAGAGCAACTGACTTGTAATCAGTAGGTGATTGGTTCGACTCCGATAAGCGGCACCATAATGCCCCGTTCGTCCAGTGGTGAGGACATCAGATTTTCACTCTGAAGACAGGAGTTCAATTCTCCTACGGGGTACCAACAACATTATGGACACAACTAAATACGGTGAGATTCCCGAGTGGCCAAAGGGAGCAGACTGTAAATCTGCCGGCTCCGCCTTCGAAGGTTCGAATCCTTCTCTCACCACCACTTTATCACTACACAACTGATCCTTTAATCTTGGGAAATTTGTGTGGATTTTTTTTTTACTAAAATCGGATATTAAAAAATTTTATATAAAACAAAATCAGGAGGATTGAAATGGCTAAGGAAAAATTTTCAAGAACGAAACCCCATGTAAACGTAGGAACAATAGGACACGTTGACCATGGAAAAACGACAACAACTGCAGCGATCTCAAAAGTACTTGCTGACAAAGGACTTGCTAAG
>NZ_JBFHGC010000390.1:0-2770 GCF_041583315.1 Ilyobacter sp.
ATGATTTTACAGTTCTATCTTATATATTTTATCGATGTCTTCTCCTAGAAAGTCACCGGCAATCTCTTTAAATTTTTTTATGTTTCCACTTATATAAAACTCAAGATGTGGATTTTCGCTTGTTCTTGTTTTTCCTGATTTTAAAAACAACTCTTTTTTAAGTATCTCGGCAGTTTCTTTTGCACTATCCACTATATTTCCTTTGAAATATCTGGCTATGATATGCCTTATCAGTGGATAATGTGTACATCCCAACACCAGAGTATCTGCTTTTTCAGGTATATAACTGAGATATTCCTTTACAATTTCGTCATTCTCCGGTATATCTTCCCATCCCTCTTCTATCATAGAGCAAAGTTTTGGACATCCCTTTTGAAACACTGAAATATTTCTATTCATGCTTCTCACTGCCTTTGGATAAGCATCCATGGCAACTGTTGCAGGTGTTGCAAATATACCCAGTGAATTATTCAGAGTAGTTTCTACTCCCACCTTAGCACCTGTATCTATGACACCCACTATAGGGATATGAGCAAACCTGGCTTTTAAAGTCTCTAGAGCTGCAGCAGTGGCCACACTGCATGCCACTACAACTGCATCTACTCCGTTTAACACCAAAAACTCCACCACTTTCAGGCAGTGTTCCCTTATAAGATCCACACTCAGATTTTCATAATGGAAATTTTTATTGTCACCGTAATATATTATAGTATCTTCAGGTAAAATTTTATTAATTTCTTCTACTATAGTAATTCCGCCCACACCAGAATCAAAAACCCCGATTTTCGCCATTCAAATTTCACCTCTTTAATATTTTTGGAAGCTGAAATAACAATAAAAAACTAAAGGTCAAATGTCTTCTCTTAATTAAGAAGCCTATTTGACCCTAGCTTTTTCACATAATTTAATACAATATTCAATAGGCAGTGTCTATTTTATATTTTTAATACTCTTATCTTATGAAAAGATATTTATAAAGAATGTGATTATAGATGCATTTGTGAAATCTATAAACAGTGCTCCTACCAGTGGCAGTACAAAGAATGCTCTTGGTGAAGGAAAGTTTGAACCTGTAAATGATTCCATATTTGCCATTGCATTTGGTGTAGCTCCCATTCCGAATCCGCAATGTCCACAAGATATAACAGCAGCATCGTAATCTCTTCCCATAATCTTAAATGTTACGAAGTATGCAAATGCAGCCATAAGTGCTGTCTGAGCAAGAAGCATAACTACTAGTGGTATTGCAAGAGCAGCTAGATCCCATAATCTCATTGTCATAAGAGCCATAGCCAGGAAAAGAGATAGAGAAATATTCCCCATAGAATCTATACTCTTGTGATGTAAGTTTATAGATTTTGCATCTGCTATATTTCTTACAATAGCAGCTACCAACATTGGACCTATATAGATAGGTAGAACTATTCCTGCTTTTTTAATTACCACTGAAACAACAGTTCCAACTCCCATACACAATACTATTAAATAAACTGTATTCAGTAATGTAGTTTCTGTTATTCTTTCTTCTTCAGGCTTCTCTAACCCTTGGAAATGCTGAGCTCCGTCGTCAGTTCCTGACGTAATCCCATGTTTTGCCATAAGTCTCTTGGCTATTGGTCCTCCGATTATACATCCTGCAATAAGTCCGAAAGTAGCAGATGCGATTGATACTGCCATAGCTCCGTGTGCTCCTGCTGCCTCAAGTACAGGTCCGAATGCTCCTGAAGTTCCGTGTCCTCCAGTCAGAGGAATTGATCCTACGGCTAATCCTAATAATGGGTTAAGATGAAATGCCTTAGCAAGACTTACACCTAAAACGTTTTGAAGTATTACAAGTACAGTAGCTACTCCCAGGAATATTCCTACTTGTACTCCACCTTTTTTCAAAAGTTTGAAACTAGCTGCGAATCCTATAGTTGTAAAGAATGCAACCATGAATAATGTTTTTAACTGTCCGTCATAAGTAAACTCAAAAGCCCCGCTCGAATGTCCTATCAAAGTAATTATAGAGTAAAGAACACCTCCGATTACTGGTGAAGGTATAAAGAATTGTTCAAAGAACGCAACCTTCTTCCTAATGAACCTTCCCACCAACAAAACAATCGCTGCTAAAGTAAGTGTTTGCATCATATCAAATTGATAAACTAACATAAATCTCCTCCTTGCTATTTTTGTTATATAACTCTTATAAAATAAAAATTAATCTTTTTTTCCAGAATTTACTACACTAACTTCTAAAATTAACAAACGATTAAAAAAACTTTCCTAAAAGAAACTAAAAGTATTTATGTCCTGTAATAAGGCAATTTATACTTTAATTGATTAATTCATCTACAAAGAGAGTATACTACGACAAGTATTCTATTTGCAAACATATTATGCTATATTCTTGCTATATATTATCAATAATCTCTTTATTAAAAATTCATTAAACAAATAGTTCATCTCTACACCTGTGTTTACAAGGATATAGTTTTTTTAAAAAAGCCTTTTCATGGGTCTTTTTCATAGTTTTCCATAGAAAATTCGGTCCTTTTTATCATTCTTTTTACCATCATTTCTTTTCAATTTGATACACTTAAACTTCAAACAATAAAAAAAAGGTGAGATTAGTCTCACCTTAGATTCCATATTTAATTTATAATTTCCAGTTCCCTGTCATGACGTTTTTTGAATAAAATCAAAGATAACAAGGCCCCTATAAGACAGTAAAACATATCCGACTGCGTATCCCATATATATCCCTGAGTTCCCAAAAATTCATTGGACC
>NZ_JBFHGC010000391.1:0-2766 GCF_041583315.1 Ilyobacter sp.
GAAGAAACCATTTCAGAAGATGGAAACAGTGCTAAAGTAAAATATACGGTACATTTTAAAAATGGCGATAGTGAAAAAGAAGATGCCAAACTCATAAAAATGAATGGTAAGTGGTTTATAAAAATGTAACATTTATTAAAAAATCCCAGAATTTCTTCTGGGATTTTTTTTAATAGTAACTAAAATAGTTATCACAATGCAAAGTAAAATTATAATACTACTGCTCTTTTTCTTTTCAAAAAGTCTATTGTTTGCTCAAGATTATACTACATTAGAAATTTTAAACCTTGAAAAAGAAACTGCTAGACTCTCAGTAAATCAGGCATTTAAAGATTTAAAATTACCTAAAATGCATCTTTGGAAAAACCAAACTACTACTGAAAGTAGCTTTTATACGTATAGAACTTTAATGGTAAAAAACAGATTTGTATTTAAAGTTAACGTAACAGCTAACAAATTAACTGTTTCAATAAGAAATAGACAATACCAGTCAAATAGTAACTGGATAGATAATCCTTTACCAATGTCTAAAAAGCAGGCAGCTAAAATTTTAGACCCTCTAAAAGAAAAAATTCTTGAGCTCTCCAAAAATAAAATTATAACTCAAAATAATACAGACCCGAGCAATTCAAAAACTTTAAAATCTAAAGAAGCCGGTATTTATGAAGATTTTATAATTGTAAAAACTGGAAATCCTGAAATGGATTTATTAGCTATTCATAAAAATGGACATTTAATAGGATATAATTTGTCAGAAAATAAGACGTCTGTTAAATCACTAATTTTTAAAGAGCATGAGTATTCAGAAGCTATTACTTTATTATTCAATGATGATAACACACCCAAAGGAATAGTATTTAGTGAATACATAATTAACTTTTCTGTCCAAGAAAATAATTTAACGGAGTTATCATTATATGATAACAATGGAAATTTTATAAATAAAAACGTCACAAAGATTGAAGACCTTGATTCATTCTCAACAAGTATTATTCAAGAAAAAAATGGGCAAGGACCAAATTTAGCATCAATATTATTCGAAAATAATGCCATGAGCCTAGCTACTAAACTTGGCTATGCCTCAACAGCCTTGCAGACTGCATTATGTGGAGGATTGATAATCACTGGAGCAGGAATTCCAGCCGCTGCAATTGTTTGTGGATCTTTATTATTAGATATAACTGTAAAGGTTCTTCCAAAAGAAAACTTTATGTACGATACATTATCTCTTGCATCTATGGCAACAGCATTTATACCCATGGGTAATCCACTAAAAATTGCACCATTAATTACAAACTCAGCTAAATTATCAGAATTACTAGCCGGTTTAACTAGTATTGCTAATGGTGCTGAAAATTATTATGAAAATCATATTAAAGAAGTTAAAATAGTCATTGAAGGACCATCAACTATTAGGACCGGCTATTTTGGGGAGAAAGGAGAACCAATTATATTATATGCAAAATCGGAACCGAACATTCCTATTCAATGGCAAAAAAAATCAGAGGCTATATTAATGGAAAAATTAGAACCTAATGATACGAGAAATAAGGAAGGTTATTCTGCTATACAGATTTGGGCAATCTCACCATCAAATAAAAAACCTATAATTGTTGCTAGCCAGAGTAACAATAAGGATGGAGCTCTTGAATATATTGAACTAGAAATAATAAGCCCTAATTATTTTTACTTTTTAGATTGTGCAGAATGTGGGAAAAATATACCTATGGATTCAAAATTAAAAGAAAAAATTGATGCCTGCAAAAAACAATTAGAAAACTGTAAAAAACAAGCCGTAGCTAATAAAGATATATTATTAATTGTTAATTCAAAAAACGAAGTAATAGAGCCTAAACTAAATGAAAGAAAACTTAATTTTATTAAAAAAAACATTAAAAAAGATGGAACACCTTATCCTGTAAATGAACAAGGGGAATTTAAAGAATTTGTAAAAGAAGCTAGCTGTAATTTTAATTGTTCGGGTTTTGATGACAAACAAACTATTATATCATTAGCTCATGAAGCCATGGGTAAAATTAAAATCAATGAAACTAAAATAAAAGAGTTACAAAAAACGGCGGAATTAATTCTAAAACAGGATCAAAATGCAAGTGAAGAAAAACTTTTAAAAATTGCTAAAGACTTGAAAATTCTTGAAGAAAATTCCAAAAAGATAAGAACTGAATATGGTGAAAAGATTAACAAAATTGCGGAGAAAGGAACTATTGAGTTTATGTACAAAAAAACTGATAAGTCACAATGTTATGGTTTTAAAGGTTCTGTAAGGACAAAAGGTGCTCATTGGACTCGGCCATCTCTTACAATTTTATTAGAATATAATATTTTACCTATTTCTTGTAAAGAAAAACTAGAGTATGGAACCATTTTCAAAGGAAAAGGAGTATCGAATATTACATTTCGATTTTTAGATAATAAAAATAAACAAATAATGAAAGCTCGTACTTCAATTGCTCAATTTACTACCATTACTATGGATATTAAAGAATTTAAAAAAACTGAAATAATTGAATTTTTTAAATCTAATCCTATAGGGCCATTTAATTAAATTTGAGTCAGTAAATCACCTTATTAAAAAATCCCAGAATTTCTTCTGGGATTTTTTTCAATTATCTAACTAGTTTTTTATACTTAATACGTTTAGGCATTAAATCTCCTCCTAAACGTTTCTTTTTATTTTCTTCGTAATCAGTAAATGATCCTTCAAAGAAATAAACTTGAGAGTTTCCTTCAAAAGCTAAAATATGC
>NZ_JBFHGC010000392.1:0-2764 GCF_041583315.1 Ilyobacter sp.
CTTCCACAACATTTTTTATATTTTTTTCCGCTTCCACAGGGACAAAGGTCATTTCTACCCACTTTGCTGGAATGTCTCTGAGTTTCTGTATCTTCTGCCGGGGTATCCCCTGCACTGTACTTTACATTTTTAGGAGCTTCTTTTCTTTTGATTTCCAGCTCCTCATCTTCATCTCTTATTCTTATTTTAAACAGGAACGAAGTGGTTTCCTCTTTGATAGTTTTCAGCATCTGATGATATAATTCTCCCGAAAGGAGCTTATACTCTACTATAGGGTCTTTCTGACCGTAAGATCTAAGGTATATACCCTCTCGAAGTGAATCCAGTGTCTTGAGATTCTCTCTCCATCTTGAGTCTACTACTTCAAAAAGCATATATTTTTCAAGCTTTCTCATCATGTCGCTTCCAAAAATAGTTTCTCTTTCCTTATATTTTTCCATAACTTCGTTATATATCTTTTCGCTGTAAGCTTCTACAGTGAGAGACTTATACTCTTCTAGATCCTCGATCTTGTATTCGTAAAGATCATTTATTCTCTCTACAAATCCGTTTATATCCCAGTCTTCCTTATACTCTCCCACTAGTTTCTCCATTGCGAGATCGTAGATAGTACTCTTTAGCATCCCTGTGATAGTAGACTGCAGGTCATCCTTGGCCAGTGCATCATTTCTACTTGTATATATGGCTTCTCTCTGTTTGTTCATTACATCATCAAACTCAAGAAGAGATTTTCTGATACCAAAGTTTCTGGATTCCACTTTTTTCTGTGCATTGGCTATGGCTTTACTTATCATGTTGTGAGTTATAGGTTCTCCCTCTGGGAGTCCTAATTTTTCCATCATGGATTTTACTCTGTCAGAACCAAAGAGTCTCATAAGGTCATCTTCTAAAGACAGGTAAAATTCAGAAGCTCCAGGATCTCCCTGTCTTCCAGATCTACCTCTCAGCTGGTTGTCTATTCTTCTAGACTCATGTCTTTCAGTTCCTAGTATAAATAATCCCCCTGCTTCGAGGACCTTTTGTTTTTCATTCTCACACTGTACCTTATACTTTTTCATCAGTTCTTCATATCTTTCATCGTCTCTTGAAGGTACATCCTCAAGGGCCATAAATTCCGGATTACCACCTAGCATGATATCAGTACCTCTACCTGCCATGTTAGTGGCTATTGTTACGGCTCCGTATCTTCCTGCCTGGGCTACTATCTCAGCTTCCTTTGCATGAAATTTTGCATTCAGAACATTGTGAGGTATCCTTCTTTTTTCAAGGTGGCTGGCTAACATCTCAGAGCTAGATATTGAGATGGTTCCTACAAGTACAGGCTGCCCTTTTTTATGAAGTTCCTCTATTTTATCAAAAATAGCATTTATTTTTTCTGCATGAGTTTTATACACAAGATCCGGATTATCTTTTCTGATGACAGGTTTATTAGTAGGTATAACTACTACTTCCAATCCGTATGTATGCATAAATTCCGATGCTTCAGTTTCTGCAGTACCTGTCATTCCAGAAAGTTTATTGTACATTCTGAAATAATTTTGAAGAGTTATACTTGCCAGGGTTTGATTTTCTCCTGCAATAGTTACTCCCTCTTTTGCCTCTAGAGCCTGGTGAAGTCCGTCTGAATATCTTCTTCCATCCATTGCTCTTCCTGTAAACTCATCTATTATTATTACCTCTCCCTCTCTCACAAGGTAGTCTCTGTCCCTTTTAAAAAGTTCCTTACTTCTGAGAGCCTGATTCATATAATGTGTAAGCTCTACATTTTCAGGAGAGTAGAGGTTGTCTATCTTCATTATTTCTTCTATTCTCTTTATTCCCTTTTCTGTAAGAGTTATGTTATGTGATTTTTCATCCACTTCATAATCTCCCCATTTTTCATCTGGAATATTCATTTCTTTCTTTTTCTTCGGATCTTTTATTGTCTCTGTTTCATAGCTTCTTACCAGCATCTGAGAGACCTGATAAAATATTTTGTACCATTTTGCAGTATCTTCAGCTGGTCCGGATATTATTAGAGGAGTCCTAGCCTCATCTATCAGTATGGAATCCACCTCATCCACTATACAGAAATTAAGTTTTCTCTGTACTTTATCTTCTAGTTTGCTTACCATGTTATCTCTCAAATAATCAAATCCAAACTCTGAATTTGTACCGTAAACGATATCACACTCATAAGCTGCCTTTCTCTCTTGGACAGGCATACTATTTAATATAACACCTGAAGACAGACCCAAAAATTCATAGATCCTTCCCATGAGTTCTCTATCTCTCTTTGCCAGGTAATCATTTACCGTTACCAGATGCACATTGTCCACCAGTGCATTGAGGTATACAGGACAAGTTGCCACAAGGGTCTTACCCTCACCTGTTTTCATCTCAGTTATTTTCCCTTCGTAAAGGACAACTCCACCTACAAGCTGTACATCATAATGTCTCATTCCGAGAACCCTTTTAGAGGTTTCTCTCACTACTGCAAAAGCTTCTACAAGAATATCATCAAGAGTTTCACCCTTTGATAGTCTTTCTCTGAACTCTACAGTTTTACCTTTTAAGTCTTCGTCGGAAAAACCCTCAAACTGTGGTTCCAGCTTGTTGATTTCATCCACTATTTTCATTATTCTTTTTATTTCTCTGTCATTTTTTGTTCCAAATACTTTCTTCATTAACGACCCAATCATTATAGCTTACCTCTTTCCATAAGTAGTATAATCTAACCCATTATCTATGTTATCACAAAGATATACTCAAGTCAATAAAACCC
>NZ_JBFHGC010000393.1:0-2758 GCF_041583315.1 Ilyobacter sp.
GGAGATGCTGCCCTGCGTCACGCCAAAAGTTACGGGGTAGATACTTCTTTTGTTGCAAGAGGCGGAGAAAAAATAGGAACATATTTTTTAGAGACCGGTTTTTCTGTAAGAAGCAGCAAAGTAATTTATGACAGGAAATATTCTGCATTCTCTACTGTTTCCAGGGATGAATTTGATATAGACGCTATTTTTGAGGGGGTATCTCTTTTTCACGTATCTGGGATAACTCTCGCTGTCAGCCAGGAAGCCCTTGAATTGGCTGAGCTTTTCATGAAAAAAGCAAAAGAAAAAGGGATAACAGTTAGTTTTGACTTTAATTACAGAAGTAAAATGTGGTCTTTAAAAGAAGCTTCTATAGGGATAGAAAGGGTGTTGAAATATGTAGACATCGCTTTTGCAGGTTATCTGGATTTTATAAATATACTTGGGATACCTATGGGAGAAGGGTACATCGGGGAAAACATTCTCGGATGTTATAAGACTCTTTATCCGAAAGTTATGGAGAAATACAACTTTAAGTATATTGTTTCATCTGTGAGAAACGTAGTCTCTGCCTCTAAGAATATTTACAGCGGATTCGTATTCAACGGAAAGGATATAGAAATTTCAAAAGAATACGAAGTGGATATAATAGACAGGGTCGGAAGCGGGGATGCATTTACGTCAGGATTCTTATATGCATATTTGGCAGAAGCCACAGATAACTATAAAATCGAATTTGCAGCTGCTTCAGCCGTACTTAAGCACACAATTCCGGGAGATACAAATATAGTCACAAAGGAAGAAATAGAAAAAATATTCAAGGGAATAGGCTATGATGTGGGTAGATAGCTCTATTTTAAAATTTTTATGATATAATATCCGTAAAAATTGATGATTCGGGGATAGATTATGAAATTAAACAGAACAGTTGAAAGAACAATTAAAATGTTGGAGCTTTTATCAAAGGAAAAAAATGGCCTTACAGTGAAAGAAATTACTGAGACTATGAAAATTCCAAAGACCAGTGCCTACGATATACTGGAAACACTGGCTTATATGGAGATTCTGGAAAAAAATATCGGAGAACTAAATCTTTATAAGATCGGTATAAAAAGTTTTCAGATAGGAAACAGTTACTCCAAAACCAAAGAAATTTTTAAAATTATAGATAGACCTTTACAGGAGTTAGCAGAAAAAACAGGGAAAACAGTTTTTTATGGGGTGGAAAACGCAGGAGAGATTGTCTATATGTCAAAACATGCATCTGAAAAGACTATCATCACAACGGCTGAGATAGGAAGTACCAACCCTCTATACTGTACCTCGTTGGGAAAGGCTATACTAGCCTTTCTTCCACATGAAAAACTGGAAAAGACTCTGAATATGCAGTCCTTTGAAAAAAAGACAAAATACACCCTTTCTAAGGAGGAACTCATTGGAGAACTTTCTGATATAAGAGCTAGGGGTTACGCCCTAGACAATAGAGAAGTGGAAGAGCACATGCTCTGTATAGGGGCGCCTATTTTCAACTTTAAAAAAGAGGTGGTCGGGTCAATAAGTATATCCGGGCTTTTTTCAGAGAATAGGGATATTGAATTTGAGTCGGAAGAATTGCTTAAAACTAGTTTTGAAATCTCAAGAAAATTAGGTTATTGATTTTTCAATCTAAGTTGATGCTGATTTCCTTGAGTTCATCCATTTTTTAGATTGCAGTACTTTATATATCTCACAGAAAGATTGAGTGGTTTTTGTTTGAGGTGCAGAAGTCTCAAATAATTATTTTATTCAAACGAGTTTTTTGGAGGAAAATATAATGGATTATTTAAAGGAATATTTTGGACTGGATAATAAAGTGGCAATGGTAACCGGTGGAAACACAGGGATTGGAATGGCAATTTCTATGGGGCTTGCTAAAGCAGGTGCAGATCTTTTTATATACGCTTATACAGAGGAGAATAAAGAAGAACTTACCGAAATAATAGAAGCTATGGGAAGAAAAGTAAAATTCGCTTTAGGTGACCTTATGAAAGAAGAACTTGCCTCTAAAGCTGCAGACCTATGTGTCGATGCCTATGGAAGGATAGATATACTTGTGAATAATGCAGGAACCATTCACAGAGCTCCGCTGCTGGAAGAAAATAATTTATGGTGGAAAAATGTAATAGATCTAAATTTAAGCTCAGTATATTATCTTTCAAAAAATGCAGCTAACCACATGGCAAAGCAAGGTGGCGGAAAGATAATTAATATTGCATCAATGCTTTCATTTCAAGGAGGAAAGTTTGTTCCTTCCTATACAGCATCAAAACATGGTGTAGCTGGACTTACAAAGGCTTTTGCAAATGAACTGGCGGAAATGAATATAAATATAAATGCAGTGGCTCCTGGATATATCGCAACTGAAAATACAGCTCCGATAAGAGCGGATAAAAAGAGAAATGGGGAAATACTGGAAAGAATTCCTGCGGGAAGATGGGGGGAACCATCTGATCTTGCTGGAGCGGCAGTGTTTTTGTCATCAAAGGCATCTGATTACATGAACGGTCATATTCTTTGTGTAGACGGAGGGTGGCTTGTAAGGTAAAATTTAAATGAAATCATGGTTTATATAATTTTGAATTTTAGGAGAGCTTTTTATAAAAGCTCTCTGTATTTTTTAAACAGGAGGAAGCAGTATGTTTTTTGGAAATATAAAAAATATAGGGGATATTAATGTATATCCGGAAGTTATACAAAGGGCAATTAAATATCTTATGGATACAGATCTGATCAGTAA
>NZ_JBFHGC010000394.1:0-2740 GCF_041583315.1 Ilyobacter sp.
GTAGAAACTTTTGGAATTCTGGAAGTTGCAAGGACTGGAGTAACAAGCATGACAAGAGGAAGTGAAATGTAGCTCAAAAATTTTAATATAAAAAATCAGGATGTGTCCAAGGGGCACCCTGATTTTTTTATTTGTAATGTTTTTTTTTGTAATAAAAATTGAAAACACGGTTTCTCATAACAGGAATTTTCTTAAAATTTAATCGTGGATGTTTGCTTGTAACAGATCTAAAGAAAATATATGTATATGTGGTAAATGGGAGAGGAAACAAGACCATAATATAGGGGATAATAGATTTTTTTCTGATTTTTTGTGTCTTAAATTTTTTTGTTCCCATTTTTCCTAGCCATATGTTCTGCCAAATAGCCCCTATACATCCTACTAAAACAATGGCAATAGACAAAATTAACGTGGAATCAGTTATTATTATGAGGATTTTTCCTAAATTCATAGTTCCACACCTCTTCATGGTACAGACTTTTTAAAGTCCCATTAAGATAATTTACCGAGAATAGCTGAGATTCCTCTTAATCCCACATGGAACCAAATAAAATTTTAATTTTTTTTGATTAAGTTGTTTCTTTTTTTATACTGTTTTTCTGCCCAATGCATCCAGTGGGGCCTTGCAATAAGACCCCGTCCTATGGCCACAAAGTCAAGAAATTCATTTTCTATAAGCCAGCTGGCATCTTTTTCTGTTTTTATCTTTCTTACGCCTATAACCGGGATATTTATATGTTTTTTTATCTCTATTCCCAGATAGATGACCCAGTCCAGTAAAAAATCTTCAGGAATATCTATTTTGATCTCAGACTTGTAGGCAGGATCAGGAACTCCGCTTGAAACATGGAGAAGATCCACCCCTATACCCTCTAGATACTTAGCTATTTCCACTCCGTCTTCCAGATTGGGCTCGTTCCCACCTAATCTATATCCCAGAATGAAATTATCGTCAAAAAGCCCTCTGGTACGTTCTACAAGCTTTCTGTTAAAGTACATTCTTTTTTCAAATGTCCCGCCGTATTTGTCTGTCCTGGTATTCCAGAGACGGGAATTCAGCTGGGAGAGGAGATAAGTGTGTGCTCCGTGAATCTCTATTCCGTCAAAACCGCATTTTTTTGCCCTGTGGAACGCATCTACAAACTGATCCAGTATTTTATCGAGAACTTCCTCTTTTACAGTGGCTATATCCTCTTTAAATCCCGCATGGTGGATCTGTATCAATGCAGGGACACCCCATTTACGGCAGATTTTTGCTATTTCAGATAGCCCGGGAATGAAGCTGTCGTCCCATATCCCTATCTGATTTGGACGGAGTTTCCCATCTGGAGCCACACAGGAAGCTTCTACAATTATGAGTCCGACACCGTTTTTGGCTATATCCTCATACCAATCTACAAGTTCTTTTGTCACTAGCCCGTCTTTTTTTACAAGGGAAAATCTTACCATGGGTGGAAGGACAATTCTGTTTTTTATATTTATATTTTTTATTTTATATGGCGAAAAAATTGTAGTCATGCAGCCTCCGATATTATTTGAAAAGTTTATTTTTAAGTTACCTTAAGATTTTATCAAAAAATCAGGAAAAAAACCAGATAAACAATGTTCTGTGAAAAACTATAAACTAATAGTTTGTAGTTTAAAAAAAATTTAATGATGGAAGAAGGGATGCATTATCAAATAAAATGGCCTGTTAAAGAGCGATCATTTTTATATAGAAATAAGGTCTTTTGTTAATTTTATATCAATATCTTTGGTATATGATTCTGCCTAAAATTATATAAAAAAAATAGTTGAAAAAAAGAACGTTTAGTAGTAATAATACTTATTATATGATATTTATAGTGTGGAAATATTTAAAGATGAATCAGGTGAAAATGACATTTTAATCTACATAAGTGAATAAAATATTTTAATGTGACAGGGGGAGTGAAAAAATGAATTCTTTTAAAACTATTTTTGATTTTTTATTCGGTGGATTGGCAATGGTAGGTCTTATTATTTGTATTTCTGAGCTTTGTTTTGGACACAAGAAGCCAAGGATGAAGTAATGATAAAAAAATAATATATAAATCTAAAAAGAATAAAATTAAAAAACGGGTCTTTAGACCCGTTTTTTAATTACTAAAATTTATTTAATTCAAACTTGATATTAATAATTGATGTCCACCTGCAAATTAAGTCCTATAATTTGTTGAATATTCAATTTTTTATATAATAAAACCAATAAAACAACAATAAAGAATATTCAGATAAATTAAAAATTGTGATATAATATAATGAAATTTGATATATGATACACATGAGGAGGAAAATAATGATCGCAACAAGTAACCTTTCGATGAATTTTGGGGGAAGGAAGCTTTTCGAAGATGTAAATGTAAAATTTACTCCTGGGAATTGCTACGGATTAATAGGGGCAAACGGTGCCGGAAAATCTACCTTTGTAAGAATACTTTCTGGGGATCTCGATCCGTCAGAAGGAGAAGTTATTTTTGACAAAAGAAAAAGCATGGCAGTACTGAAGCAGGATCACTTTGCTTATGAGGATATTGCCGTTTTAGAAGTTGTATTAATGGGACACGAAGAGTTATACTCAATAAAAAAAGAACAGGAAGAACTATACTCAAAACCCGATGCAACAGACGAGGACTATGCTAGGGCAGGAGAGCTAACTGATAGAATAGAAGAGTTAGACGGATGGTCAGCAGAGACAAATGCAGAGAAAATTCTTATGGGA
>NZ_JBFHGC010000395.1:0-2739 GCF_041583315.1 Ilyobacter sp.
AAATCTACATTTTTGAGATGTCTTAACAGACTTGAGGAGCCTACAAAGGGGCATGTGTATATAGCAGGCGAAGATGTCATGGATAAAAAAGTGGACCTGAACCGTCTTCGTGAAAAAGTAGGAATGGTATTTCAGCACTTCAACCTTTTTCCCCATAAAACAGTACTTGAAAACTTGATACTTGCTCCTACAAAGGTAAAGGGAATGACAGCAGAGGAAGCCAAGAAAAAGGCCATAGTGCTTCTTGAAAGAGTAGGGCTGAAAGACAAGGCCGGAGCATATCCGAATCAGCTTTCCGGAGGTCAGAAGCAGAGGATAGCCATAGCTAGAGCTCTTGCCATGGAACCTCATCTGATGCTTTTTGATGAGCCGACATCGGCACTGGACCCCGAAATGGTAAAGGAAGTACTAGACGTAATGAGAAGTCTTGTAGATGAAGGGATGACCATGGTCATAGTAACTCATGAGATGGGATTTGCAAAAAACGTTGCCAGCAGAGTATTTTTTATGGATCACGGGATTATTCTCGAAGACGGGGAACCGGCTCAGCTATTCAACAATCCAAAACATGAGAGAACAAGAGAGTTTTTAGACAAAGTACTGAATCATTAAAAAAATCGGGAGGGTATAATAAAATGAAAAAACTATTAAACATTCTTTTAATTGCAGTAATGATTGTTTCTCTTGCAGCCTGCGGAGGGAAAAAAGAGGAAGAGAAAAAAGTGATCTATGTGGGTACAAATGCTGAATTCCCACCATTTGAATATCTGGAAGATGGTAAAATTACAGGTTTTGACATGGAACTCATAAGAGAGATCGCTAAAGAGACGGAAATGGAGATCAAGATAGAAGATATGTCTTTTGACGGATTGCTTCCTGCACTTCAGTCAAAAAAAGTAGACATAGTAATAGCGGGAATGACTGCTAATGAGGAAAGAAAGAAAGCGGTAAACTTCACATCTCCTTATTATACAGCAAGTCAGGTAATAGTTGTAAAAGAAGGGGATACCTCTATAAATTCCTTTGACGACCTCAAGGGGAAAAAAGTAGGAGTTATGCTTGGATTTACAGGTGACCTTGTAGTCAGTGAGATAGAAGGAGTAAACATAGAGAGATACAATGCATCTTATGCCGGAATAATGGCACTGCAGTCAGACAAGGTGGACGCAGTTGTTCTTGATTCTGAGCCGGCGAAAAATTATGTGGCAAAAAATGATGGACTGGCAATAGCCCAAGCCAATGCAGAAAAAGAAGAGTATGCAATCGCTGTGAGAAAAGATGATACAGAACTATTGGAAAAACTGGAAAGCGGCCTCAAAGCTGTAAAAGATAAGGGTATATATGAGGAATTGCTAAAGAAATATTTTTAAGGCAGGAAAAGAAATGTACAGGAAAAACAGAAAAGATGTTTTTATGAAAACTGAATAAATCTACAAAAATTGGTAAGAAATGTCTGGACTGTTTTGCACTGAAGTTGTGTATTGGACCTGCCTAATTCTTAGCAGGTTCATTTTTTATACAAAAAATTTGAAAATTAAATGAAAAAAGGGGGCGTTTTTAAATGAAAAAAATTATGTTGATGGTGTCATTGGTAATGCTTGTTATTTTAGGCGGATGCGGTAAAAAAGAAACTGCACAAGATGAAAAGAAAGTTCTTTATGTGGGAACAAATGCAGAGTATAAGCCTTTTGAATATCTTGAAGAGGGTAAAGTAGTAGGATTTGATGCAGAACTTATGGAAAAAATTCTTGAAAATCTAGGTTATGAGATGGAATGGAAGAATATGAGCTTTGACGGTCTTATTCCTGCCCTACAAAGTGAGAAGATAGATCTTATCATAGCTGGAATGACTCCTACAGAGGAAAGAAAAAAAGCGGTAGATTTTTCAGACTCTTACCTGACTACAAACCAGTCTTTTGTAATCAATGAAGAAAATAGTGAACTCAAAACAATGGACGATCTTAAAAATAAAAAACTAGGGGTACAGCTAGGAACGGCTCAGGAAACAATCGCAAGAGATATAGAAGGTGCTAAGATAACTCCTTATACCTCTATAACTGCTGCAATTTTAGATCTTAAAAGCGGGAAAGTAGACGCAGTCGTACTAGAAAACCTAGTGGCTCTGCCTTATATTAAAAATAATGAAGGGCTTAAAAAAATAGATATTGAAGAGCTTCCTAAAGCTGATGTAGCCATCGCTATAAACAAAGGAAATGAAGAGCTGCTTGGAAAAATAAACAAAGAGATCCAGAATCTAAAAGACAGCGGATTTTATGATGAGATATTCAATAAATATTTTGTAGATTAACAGTAGGAGGATGATATGAAACTTTGGGGTGGAAGGTTCAAAAAGGAGACTAGCACTTTACTGGAAAAGTTTAACGCTTCTATAAACTTTGACAAGAGAATGTATAAAGAGGATATAGAGGGAAGTATAGCTCACTCTAAGATGCTGGCAAAACAGGATATAATATCTCATGAAGAGCAAAAGATAATCGAGACGGGCCTTCTCAAGGTGAAGGAAGAGATCGAAGGGGGAAAATTCGTTTTCTCTATAAAGGATGAAGATATACACATGGCTATAGAGGGAAGACTCATAGCACTGGTAGGGGAGCCTGGGAAGAAACTTCATACTGCCAGAAGCAGAAACGATCAGGTTCTTGTGGATACAAGACTCTACACAAAAAGAAGGGCCGAGGAGATAGGGCACAGTCTGCTAGAACTTATGGACGCTCTTAT
>NZ_JBFHGC010000396.1:0-2729 GCF_041583315.1 Ilyobacter sp.
CTTTTTATTCTTTTTACATAGATTTAAATTATTTTCTGATTTATTTTCCTTTATCATCTTACCCTTTGCCTCCTTTTCTATACAATCAGAGAAACCACCATTCATAGCCTCATAATATTATTATAGAATTGAAACTCTATATATTTATTATCAGCTATTATTCTTAAAATATCAACTAATTTCCCCATGGTTCTGGTAGAGCACCGGATTTTTTTTAACACTTTTTTTATCATTATACCAAACTTTCTTCTGAGCGAATAAAAAATGCAGACAGAATTTCTGCCTGCATAAAATTACTACTCTTGACCTGCAGCATATTCTTTTTTCTTCTTTGCCATATCCTCTGCCTCGTTTTCCGATGCAAACTTAGCATGCTCCATGTAGAGATCCTGTATTTTATTCTGCTGACCTAGTCCCTCTAGGATAACTTCTACTTTAAATCCTTTTTCCTCTAACATCTCTTTCCAGTCCACTGCAATGTCGTTATTTGCGTGATCTCCTGCTACAAACATAAAAGGCATAAGTTTTACTTTTTTAATTTTTGCTTTTTTCAGCCTCGTAACTACATTATCAAATGTAGGATAACCCTCTATAGTCCCCACATAGTAGTTTTCATACCCTTCAGACTTCAATACATAATCCATCATTGAGTATGACGCTGTTCCTGGATCATGTGTCCCGTGTCCCACCAGCACCACAGCTTCTTTTCTTTTTAACTTTCCTATTCTTTCTCCCAGAGCGTGGGCTACCTCTTTATAATCCTCAGGACTTGTAAGAAGTGATTTCCCCAATCTTATGGCTTTAAAATCATCCTCAAATTCCTCTATCTCTCTTTTCAGGTTTTCAGACTCTATCCCGTCGATTACGTGAGTTGCCTGTACCAGTACGTGAGTATACCCTTCAGCCTTTAAGGCTTCCAAAACTTCTTTGGGATTATCTTTGTTTATACCTCTTCTGTCAAGTATTCTCATTATAATCCTGGATGTAAAGGCGTCTCTCACCTCTAAACCTTCAAACTCCTCTGCCGCCTTTTCATTGATGGCATCGATTGTGAGTTTTCTGGTTTCAGGATAGCTGCTTCCAAAGTGAACCATGACAACTGCACCTTTGTCTCCATCCTTCATGCTCTCAAACATTGGGTTTTTTTCATACCCCTCTGATGCAAAAAGGGTTCCTGCCAGTAATAGTACTCCTGCAATAATGCTAATTTTTTTCATATTCTCCTCCTTAAGATTTTTAATAATTTTCAGGAAATAAAAAAATCCTGAGTAATCCCAGGAGAGAAATTTTAGAAGCCTAAAAAAAAGCCCCTACATCTCTCGTCCCCGCAAGTGATATTGGCGATTTTATCTTTAAGGCAGGTCTCCTGGCTCAGCTTCACCCTACTCACACCCTTCCCAGATTTTTATCCAGTGGGTCTTTTGCTTTCGTCTGCATCACAGTGGCGGGACCGCGGGAGTTTTCCACTCCTCTTCCCTTTTATTTCCATAGTCATGGAAAACCTTAAAAATGTATTCACTTTCTGTAAAAAATATACTATTATCATTCATAAAAGTCAATAATAATTTAAAAATTGAATTATTATTTCTACACTTATCATAATTTTATGTTAAAATAGTTTGTACAAAAAATTTATTATAAATGATTTCAATACCTACTCATTCATAATATGAACTTACGGATATCATTTTTTTACGTTATAATTTCAAAAAACAGACAGGCGGTGTAGTTGATATGAAGGATCTACTTTGTTTTGCAAGATATTATAAACCCCATTTAAAATTAGTTATACTGGACTTCTTTTGTGCCTTTGCCATGGCAGGCTTAGATCTTTTGTTTCCTTTACTGGTACAAAAGACCCTAGACGATGTCATTCCGAAGGGTGACCTTAAGCTTCTCTACATATTCGGAGGTGTTCTTGTAGGACTCTATGTGATCAGATACATTGCAAGCTATGTGGTCTATTACTGGGGTAAAATGCTGGGTATCCTCATAGAATATGATATGAGAAGGGATCTCTTCGCCCACGTTCAGAAACTCTCCTTTACATTTTTTGACAATACAAAAACCGGATCCATAATGTCAAGGATAGTAAATGATCTGAGCTATATCTCAGAATTTGCCCATATAGGTCCCGAAGATTTTTTCCTGGCAATACTGAAGTTTACCGGGACATTTTTTATCATGTTCAGCATGAATAAAAAACTCACACTTATTATCTTCTCACTGGTTCCTATTCTCATATGGTTTGCGGCAGCCAAAAAGAATCTCATGAAAACTTCCTTTGGAAAATCCAGAAAGAAAATATCTGCCATAAACTCTCAGGTAGAAGATTCCATCTCAGGAATAAGAGTTGTACAGGCCTTTACAAATGAGCAGTTTGAAAATGAAAAATTCCAGGAAAAAAATGTCGCTTTCAGAGAAGCAAAGAGAGAGAACTTCAAGCTCTCTGCAGAATATTTTTCCGGTCTGAGCTTCATTATGAACATCATCCAGCTGGCTACCTTATTCTTCGGAGGTATCTTCATACTCAAGGGAGAAATCACTGCTGGTATAGTTATCGGTTTCCTCTTATACGTCTCAAAATTTATGGAACCCATCAGAAGAATGATGCTCCTTATGCAGAGTTTTCAAAAAGGTATGACAGGATTTACAAGATTCAGAGAACTCATAGAGAAAGACCCAGAAATAAAGGACAGTCCCAATGCAGTTGTGCTGAAAAAACCCCA
>NZ_JBFHGC010000397.1:0-2721 GCF_041583315.1 Ilyobacter sp.
ATATTCAAAGTAGCAGGAGGTCTAGTCGCCGCCAATGCAGCTGTAGGAATCGGCCAGATAGGGTTCGGGAAGCTTATATCTTTAGGTTCTGGGGTTTATAAAAATTGGGGAACCATTGCAAAAATGGGGTCTATGATGTTTAACCCTTACGGTATAGCCATAGCAGGAGCAATAGCAGGAGGGGTATGGCTGTATAAGAATTGGGACACCATCTCAGAAAAAGCAAAGGAATTGGGAGTAAAAATAAAGGAGTTCATGCAGCCTGTCCTTGACTGGTTAATCGGTAAATGGGAGAGAGCGGCGGAGCTCGGTAAAAAAGCCTTTGAGATAGCAGGGGCCATAAAAGATAAGGCAGGGAATGTAAAAAACAATGTGGTTGGATTTCTCAAGGGAATGATCCCACAGTTTGCAGAGGGCGGAGTGGTAAACAGTCCTACTCTGGCTATGGTAGGCGAGGGAAGGTATAGCGAAAGTATCATCCCACATGACGGAGGTTCTCAAAGATCGATATCTCTGTGGCAAAAAGCCGGAGAAGCTCTGGGGGTGAGCACAGGAAGCACGCCAGGGGGCACACAAGCCGGAGGAATGCTACAGGTCACCTATGCCCCTGTCATACATGCGAGCGACTCTTCAGGAGTGGAGAGGGCTTTACAGAAGGATAAGGTTGATTTCGAAAGAGTATTGAAGGACATAGAGAGAGACAGAAGGAGACGAGGAAATGGCAGATAATTATACGACTTCCCAAGGAGATACTTGGGATCTCATAGCATATAAAATCTGGGAGACAGAAAAATATACATGGGATCTCATGAAAGAGAATCAAGTGTATAAAGATACTGCTACATTTAGTGCTGGAGTAGTGCTGAATGTACCTGACATAACTATAGATACCTCGTCTGAAAATCTCCCTCCATGGAAGAGGTGATAACTTGAAGGCCAGAAATTCAAGGGTAGAGATAGAATATGAGGGGGTAAACATTTCAGAAGATGTTTCCCCCTTTCTTCTAGGGTTTACTTATAATGACAATCTGAATGAGTTTGACGATATAGAGATATCCTTTGACGACAGAGACGGGAACTGGCACAGAGACTGGAAACCTAAAAAAGGCGACAGGATCAACGCCACAATTATTCTGGAAAACTGGAATGGGGAAGAGGGCGTGATCTCTCTACCGTGCGGAGAATTTGAAATAGATAACCCGTCATTCTCAGGGCCACCAGATGTAATGGTCCTAAAGGGGATATCTGTGCCGTTGAGCGTAAGTCTCATGGATGCCAAGAAAAACAGGTCATGGGAGAAAATGAGTTTTAAAAAAATTGTCGAGGACATAGGGAAAATATTAGATCTGAAAACAGTCATAGAATCTAAATGGGACGGATATTTTGACAGGCTTGAGATAAAAAAAGAAAGCTATTGGAATTTTCTGAAAGATGTATGTTCTAAAGACGGGATATCAGTGAAAATTTTTGATAAAAAAATAGTGGTATTTGATGAAAGTGAATACGAGGCAGGAGAAGGAAGCTTCACAATAGAAAAGTCGGTATGTAAAAGGTATTCTTTTTCTGATAACGACACGGACACGTATCAAAAATCAAGGATTGTTTACACGGATCCTTTGATAGGTCAAAAAATAGAGAAAACTTTTACTGCTCCTGAAAGGCCACGGTATAGAGAACAGACAAAGAGGGAGCTTGTAATAAGCGAGAGAGCTACAGTACCAGGGAAAACAAAGCTGGAAAAAGAGATAAATACAGAGAGAAGAGCTAAAAAAGAGCTCAGGAATAAGAATAAAGAATCTCTACAAGGTGATTTTGATATCTTTACTCCAAGTGGTTTTATCTCAGCTGGGCAAGTGGGTATAATATCAGGTTTCGGAATGTACGACGGGAAGCATATAGCCGTAAAGGTGAGTCATAAAATCGGCGGCGGCTATCAAGTGGGGCTGCAGACAAGAGAGTGCTTGGAGGGATATTAATGATACATGTGGGATACATATCATCTGTCAACTATGAATCCGGGACTGTCAGAGTAAAAATACCGGACATGGACGATTTTATAACCGGATCTTTGATAGTTTTTCAAGGGAGAACAAATGATACAAAAGATTATGAGATGCCTGATATAGAAGAAATGGGTCTCGTGATACTACTTCCTAATGGAAACTCTCATGGATTCTATATAGGGAGCGGATACTCTAAAACTGTGCCAGTACCCGAAGGAGCCGGCAAAGGAAAAAGAATGGTAGTTTTTGATGACGGAACGAAAGTAGAGTATGACAAAACGGCACATAAACTTACTATCGAGTGTGTGGGGAACATCGAAGTATCCTCTAATAGTACAACCATAAGATCAAATAATATTATCTTTGACGGGCCTGTGACTCATAATAATGGTGATTACAACAACCCAGGTGGAGACGTAACTGCAGGAGATATAAGCCTGAAAAATCATAAGACTACAAAAGTAACGGCAGGACTTGGGGTAAGCGGCCCACCATCAGCATAGGAGGATTACACAGCTCAAATCCCGATTCTGCATACTATATAGAAAATAAAGATCGAAAATAACAAAGAATATGGGTTAGCAGTATCAAGCCGAGTTGAAGAAGAATTGTTTGTAGAAAACATTGATTATTCAATTCTCGACATAGTGTCGAAAACCTCAGGTGGAAGACCTACAAATGATTTTATCATAACGATTGACGTAAGCGGCCCACCACC
>NZ_JBFHGC010000398.1:0-2715 GCF_041583315.1 Ilyobacter sp.
ACCTATAAAGATGCATTCTCTCACGAGGAAGCTGTCAAAATAATAACAATCGGAGACGGCAGGACCTCTCCCCAGCACTTTGATCCGGATATTCTACAGGCCTTCGAAGAGATAAAAGATCAGTTTTACGAGATCTATTTGGAATTAAAGGAGGAATAATCACATTTCCACCAGAGGAGAAAATATGTGAAGAAAAATATTTCAACAAAATCATATATCATAGCATTTATGATTTCATTTTTATTCTGCATCATATTATCATATACATTTTATTCTACATTTAAAAATGAGGTCGATCAGAGCAAAAATACAGAAAGAGAAGAAGTAATCGAAAGATTTCTTCACTACAGGTCACAGACTGAAAATTTATTCAATCAGAATGAGTATCTCCTCAAGGGATATATCGCCTATCTGGAAACTCACCCTGAGGCTTCTCCAGAAGAATCTGAAAAGTATCTTTCTTACCTGATAAAAGGAGAAGAAAATCTGATCAGAAGCATTACAACCATCAGAGATACTACAATCATAACAACTTATCCTTTAAAAGGTAATGAAGCCGCCATAGGAGTGGATCTTTCGAAAATACCGATACAGGGAGAGAAAGTTTTAGAGGTAAAAAACAACTTAAAACAGACTCTTCAAGGTCCTCTGGAACTTATACAGGGAGGCTTCGGATTTATATTGAGAACCCCTATTGTAAACAATGAAACTGGCTACTGGGGTCAGGTCAGTATCATCATTGATGTGGGTAATTTTATCCAAAAAGCTGCTTCCTATGAGAAAGAAAACGACCTTGAAATAACCCTTTTCAACAATGACACCTTTAAGGACAAACCATTTATGGGAAGCAATGACACACTCAGAGATAACCCTGTGATCCTGGATATGGAGCTGAGCAATACAGTATGGAAAGCTGCCATTATCCCGAGAAACGGATGGGGGGCCTCCAAAGAAAAATACGAGATAAAATTTATGATCATGATTCTGCTGACTCTCACAGCTTCATTGCTTCTTTATAATCATATAATTACGAGATTCAAACTTAAAAGCCAGGTTATTCATGACCACCTCACCGGACTGTACACCAGGGCTTTCCTTGATGAATACTATCAGCTTACTTTTGAAAAAGCCAAAAGAAACTGCACCAAAGTCTTGATATTACTCCTTGATATCAATGACTTTAAAAATATAAACGACACCTACGGACACAAGGCAGGAGATGAGGTGCTGAGGCTTATAGCAAATCAGCTGCTGAAAATATGCAGAAAATCAGAAGCTGTGTTCAGACTGGGGGGAGATGAATTTCTCATTATCATTCCAGATATAGAGGACCTGTCAGATGTAAAGATTATAAAAGAGAGAATAAAAAAAGCTGTCACAGTGGACTATCATCACCAAAACAAAGAAATAAAGATTTTATCCAGTATAGGAAGTGCAGTCTATCCTGTAGAAGGATCAGATTTTGACGGGCTCACTCATGTGGCCGACGAGGATATGTACAGGCAGAAGTCAGCCTTGAAAAGAGAACCCAATCTGTAATAGTAACTCAGTTCAGCCCCGGGATCATTCCCGGAGCTGATTTTTTTCACCCCCTATACACATTAATTGTATCTCAGTGTCAAATTTATCAGCTATTATAAAGGATGTTTCCGATTTGACAGAATAAATCTATATATATAGTAACAGGAGGTAAGAGATGAATAGATTTTTTATAACCATGTTTTTTACACTGATTTTCACAGTTCTCTCCTTTGGAGAAAAGATAAAGGTCATAGCCACGATATTCCCGAATTATGATTTTGCAAGAAATATAGGAAAAGAGATGGCAGAAGTTACCCTGCTGTTGCCTCCCGGAGTAGAGGCCCACTCCTATGAACCCACTCCTAGAGATATGGTGAGGATAACCACTTCAGATATACTCCTCTATACCGGAGAAGATATGGAACCATGGGTCCACAGACTCAGCGGAAACCTTCCGTCTAGTGTCACAGTGCGGGATATAAGCCAGGGTATAAAAAAAATAAAAGAAGAGGACCACGAACACGGGGACCCTCACATATGGACAGACCCGATTCTTGCAATGGAGATGGTGGACAATATCACAGAAGCTTTTATAGAGGCTGATCCAGAGAACAGGGATTATTACACCAAAAATGCAAAGGCCTATAAAAACAAGCTCTCTCAGCTTCACCAGAAAATAGAAAGAGAACTTTCCCATATAGACAGAAGGAGCGTCGTCTTCTCAGGGCACATGGTCTTCGGATATTTTGCCCAGAGGTATAACCTAACTTTTATCACTCCCTACAGAAGCTTCTCTCCTGATGCTGAGCCCACTCCCAGGCGTATGGGAGAGCTTATCACAACTATAAAAAAGAGAGGGGACTCCTATATCTATTTTGAAGAGCTGATAGATCCCAAGAGTGCAAAACTCATAGCCAGAGAGACAGGGACAGAAATCCTCCTCCTTCATGGTGCCCACAATCTATCCAAGGAAGATCTGAAAAAGGGAAAAGGCTATATAGACATAATGGAGGATAACCTAAAAAATCTGAAAAGAGGTCTTAAAAATGAATAATACTATTATCTCTGTAGATAAACTTAATATAGCCTATAACGGCATCTCTGTTCTTGAGAATATCTCCTTCACTGTAAAAAAAGGGGATTACATAGGAATAGTAGGGCCCAACGGCTCTGGAAAAACAACTCTTGTGAAAA
>NZ_JBFHGC010000399.1:0-2715 GCF_041583315.1 Ilyobacter sp.
ATATTCATGGTATAAGCAATATTTAAAATATTGTTCAATTTAAAATTTCCACAGGAAGAAATTACCCTATTTACAGAGATTATTTCACACTCTCGTTTTGGAGCAGAATTTACATCATATTTTTTATGATTTTGACCATTCTTGAAAGACCCTCTATAATCTCTTTTTTGTCTGCAGCTGCAAAACTGAGTCTGAAATTATTTTTGTGATCATCTCCTAAAGAAAAGACGCTTCCTGGAAGAATAGATATTCCCTCTTCTTTGCATTTCATATAAAAGATATTACTGTTTATATTCTGAGGAAGCTCGATCCAAATATAAAAACCACCCTCTATAGGATATATTACTTTCAAAAGGTCTATACCTGCGAGAATGTCACATAAAAATATGTACCTTCTCCGGTAGAGAGTTTTCATTTTTTCCAGGTGTTTTTTAAAATACCCTCCTTCTAGAAACTCTAACAAAATTCTCTGCTCAAATCCAGATGAAGATATATCCGAAGTGAATTTTGCAGAGATGACTTTATTGACAAGATGATCAGGTAATATGATATACCCTAATCTGATTCCAGGCATAAGAACTTTAGAATAACTCTTTATAAGTACAACTCTTTTATTTTCAGTATCCAGAGATTTTAATGAGACTTTGGGTTTTTCTGTAAAGTAGATATCAGACAGGCAGTCATCTTCTATAATATATGTATTGTATTTTTCTGCCAGTTCTATAAGTTTTTTTCTTTTTTTATTACTCCATGAAATTCCTGTTGGGGACTGGAAATTTATCATAGTGTATATAAATGCTATGTTTTCCTTAGACAAAATATTTTCTAACTCCTCAAGATTGAATCCGTCTTCTTCTAATGAAACTCCAAAGATATTACACTCTTTTCTAAAGGCATTGAGGGCTCCGTGATAGGTAGGGTTTCCAACAATTATTTTGTTATTTCTTCCAGAGAGAAGAGTTTTCATCATGAGATCGAGTCCCTGCTGAGAACCTGAGGTTATCTGAATGTTTTTTTCTGAAATATTTATATTTTTTTCTCTGAGGTGATTGCTTAGAAAACACCTCAGTTTTTTGTATCCCTGAGTTTCTGGATACACAAGAATTTCAGCTCCGCTTTTTTCAAGGATGGACTTTGTAATCTCTTTGAATTCTTCGTAGGGGAGAATATCCTTAGAGGGAGTACCGCTTACAAAATCTATAAGGCCTGTATATTCTGACTCTCTGTTTCGAAAGCTTTCCATTAATTCCTTCGGAGGATTAAAATAAAGAAGAGGGTCTTTCTTTTTTACAAAGGCTCCCAATCCCTGTTTTTTATATATGTATCCTTCTGACTCCAAGAGATTGTAGGCTTTTAAAATGGTGAGATTGTTTATTTTAAACTTTATAGAGAGCTGTCTTATAGAAGGAAGCTTTGTATTTTCAACGATTTCAGACCTGTCAATCTTGATCCTTATACATTCATAAATCTGTTTGTAGATAGGAGTTTTTTTATCTTTATCTATGCAAATATTAAATTTTTTCATGGTTTTCTCCTTTATCATTCATTCAGTATAACACCTGCACAACTGTTATACTACAGTTTTTTAGTATAATTTTGACACAACTGCTGTTTACAGATTAATATATTAGAGTAAATAAAACACTATACGAACTGTTGTATAACACCGATTATAACATTTTTATATTATTTATTGAAATATTTATTTAATGATGAAGCGGAGGAATAGTAATGGAGATGGATAAAACAGTAATAAAACAAATTTTAAATATACTTGAAGAAGAGATCGTTCCTGCAGAAGGGTGTACAGAACCCATTGCAATAGCGTATACCGCTGCTAAGACTGTAGAGATACTGGGATCTTCCCCGGAAAGGCTGGATATCTATGTTTCCGGGAATATAATAAAAAATGTAAAAAGTGTGATAGTCCCAAACAGTGAAGGTATGGTAGGTATAGAGGCATCTGCAGCTCTGGGAGCTTTGGCAGGAGATTCTAGTCGTGAGCTTTTGGTGATAAGCAGTATAGAGAGGTCAAAACTTCAAGAGATAAGAGAATTTATAAAAAATGGAAGAATAAATGTCTTTCATGAGGACAACGGAGTAAAGCTGTATGTGAGGGTAGAGGCTTTTTCTGGAGATGAAAGTGCAAGTGTAGAGATAAAACATATCCATACAAATATAACAGAGATAAAAAGAAACGGTAGTACAATAATATCAAGACCTTGCAATGACTCCGATTTCAATTCCTCTCTTTCAGACAGAAAAATACTCAGTGTAGAGCTCATATATAATCTGGCAAAGTCCATCGATTATTTATTAATAAAACCAATATTTGAAAAGGTTATATCACTGAACAGTACCATAGCCGTAGAGGGTTTGAAGGGAACTTATGGTGTAAATGTGGGAGCCATGATACAGGAAAACATAAACAATGGAAATTATGGAGATGACAAAAGAAACAGGGCTGCAAGTTTTGCAGCAGCAGGAAGTGATGCCAGGATGAGTGGCTGTCCTCTTCCTGTTATGACCACAAGCGGAAGCGGTAATCAAGGGATGACAGCATCACTTCCTATTATAAGGTATTGTCTTGATAAGGGGATAAGTAGAGAAAATATGATAAGATCACTTTTACTGTCTCATCTGCTGACTATACATATAAAAACAAATGTGGGAAGACTCTCTGCTTATTGCGGAGCTGTATGTGCAGTCTCTGGC
>NZ_JBFHGC010000400.1:0-2706 GCF_041583315.1 Ilyobacter sp.
AGGCCCCATTCCGCATATGGATATGTCCTTCTCCATTACTCTCTCCTGAAATTCCACAGAATCCATTTTTAACAGTGATTCTATGGCATAGCTGTCCAGTTCTGCTCCCTTTTCAGGACTCTTAAAATGGGTAAAATCAGAAGATATAAGAATAAATATTTTTCTTCCCAGTTTTTCCGAAGCGTCTTTTACTTTTTCTGCTATATTTCTTGCTGTCTCAAGGTCCTGCCTCATCATGCATATGGGAAGTATTTTAAAGTCGTTTTTCAGAAAATACCATAGATAGGGAAGCATCACCTCACCTGAGTGCTCAAACCTCTGAGCCATGGGTTCCTTGGGAAAGGAAAGCTCGGCTCCAAACTCAGTGTCCACCTCTATATTCCCGAAGGGAGTCTCCCAAAATTCATTGGAGTCCACAGATACTGCCTCTCCGTAGCCTGTGTGATTTGGGTTTATTATGACTATGGTGTCGTACTCCTCGCCTTTTTCTTTTATGATCTCGAAAAGGTGCACCGCCTCACGGACACAATATATATAACCTGCATGGGGGCTCACCCCGCCCACTATGTTTTTATCTTTGAGCTCTGTTTTTATTTTTCCCTTTTCTTTTTCCAGAGCTTCCTCAAATATTTTTTTTATCTCCTCAGAAGAAGCAGGATAAAAACTCCCTGCCACACTGCTTTTTCTCACTGTCATAATCCCTCACCCCTTATTTTTCTGCCGCACTTTTTACATACTCCTTCTTCTGAACCCAATAATTCTGAAAAATACCCCGTTCTTTTTATGATGATTTCCCCGCATCCTGGACATAGAGTATCTCTTCCCAGCTCACTCTCTACATTTCCCAGGTAGACATAATCCAGCTTTTCCCGGGCCATCTCATAGAGTTCTGTCAGAGTTTTCATAGGAGTGGCAGGTTCCTTCATCTTATACATTGGAAAATAACGATTTATATGCAGTGGGACATCTTTCCCCAGGGATTTCTCATACCATTCCAGCATCTGAGAAAACTCCTTTTTGTCGTCATTATGCCCTGGTATCACAAGGTACTCAACCTCTAAATGTCTGTCAGATGCAGCTATTATTTCCAGGGTTCTTTTCACAGGCTCTAGCCTGCTCCCGGTTATTTTTTTATAAAATTCATCTGTGAATCCTTTCAGATCTATACTAAAGGCATCTATGGTTTCAAGGAGTTTTTCCAAGGGCTCGGGGTTTATGAAGCCATTGGACACCATTATGTTTTTCATTCCACGGGCTTTGATTGTTTTGGATATGTCATACATAAATTCATACCATATCACAGGCTCATTATATGTATAGGCAACCCCTATATTCCCACGATCTTTCAGCTTTTCTGCCTCTTCTGCTATTACTTCAGGTGAGATCCCCTCTGTATAATCTGAGAAATCTTCAAACTTCCCCTGGGCTATTGTGTAATTCTGACAGTATTTACATCTCAGATTGCACCCGATACTTCCCACAGAAAGTATCTTTGATCCCGGATAAAAATGATACATTGGTTTTTTCTCCACAGGGTCCAGGTTGACAGCTGATGCTATGCCGTAGTTCACTGTGTAGAGCTCTCCCTCTATATTCTTCCTCATATTGCATACCCCGTAGTCCCCTTCCTCTACAAGGCAGTTGTGGGGGCATAGGAAGCATCTGACATTTTTCCCGTCTGAGGTGTAAAAAAGTGCTTTTTCCATATTTTTCCTCCTAGTGGTATCTCTTTACCTTAAACCTGTAGATCACAGCCTTTTCACCGGGACCTATCCCGCCCTTCATCCTGGCAATGGAAAGCTGCTCCTCTACACTATCCACTCCCTCTATATCAGGAAGAAGTACCCCTCTGCGGCCTCCTGAGGATACTATGACCCCGTATATTTTAGGATCGAGCTTCTCTTTTCCCTCTATCCTTTCGGCTTTTTCCAGCACATCTACAGAGATTTCTATCTCATCTAGTTCGGCTTCTTTCAGCTTTGAAAATCTGGGGTCGCTGAAGGCTGCTGACTTTGCATTTCCCCATATCTCCTCATAGAGATTTTCCCTGAAGGGTTCTAGAGTCCCGATACACCCCCGGAGTTCTCCTGATATTTTGTGAAGAGTCACAAAGCAGGCAGCTTTTACCTTTAACTCCTCGGGTATAGAAGAGAGTTTTTTCCCCTTTGAAAAATTTTCCAAGATACTGTTTAATGCAGTTTCTGTGTATATACTTTTTGGTTGATACATTATTACACCTCCTGCTCTTTTTTTCTATATTCTCTCAATAGGGCCTTTATCCTCCTGTTTTTTAATTCCTGCCCTCCTTTCTCCTGTGTCTCAACTTCAGATATATTTTTCTTTTGCCGGGTAAATTATGATTTATAATAATTCATATGATATAATTTATTGAGCTGCAAAACACATAAATAGCTAATTGAAAAAATATTAATCGAATATTTAATAAAAGGGAAGGTAAGACAATGAACAATACAAAGTGGATATACAAGGGGGATTATCTTCATGAGAACACATCTCTCCCCATTGACAGAGATATACTAAACATCCTCTATAACAGGGGAATAAAAAAAGATGAGGAAATAAAAAGGTTTCTTTATTCCTCTCTTGATGATATCAGAGATCCCATGACCCTTGCGGATATGGATATCGCTGTAGACAGGATTCTGCAGGCAAGGGAAAATAAAGAGGAGATATGGATCTACGGAG
>NZ_JBFHGC010000401.1:0-2699 GCF_041583315.1 Ilyobacter sp.
CACTGCGAGTATATAACTATTTTTAGAACTGGATGATATCTGTGAGGGATTTTATACCAGTCTTGGAAATGAGCTTATGATGTACATTTCTGATAAAGATATAATACTATAAAATTGATGAATTTTGTCAAAAAAATAATTTTATAAATAAAGTAGCAAAAAGTTTTCCAGAAAATTCCGAAGAATAACAGATAACAAATAATATATAGATAAATATATTTGGATTATTAGTATTTATGGCTAGTCTTGAAAATATGTTAAAGTTAATAATGAAAATAAATTAAGGCTCCCTGAAAAAACAGAGAGCCCCTTGTATATTTCATTTTTTTAGAAAAGAGATTTTTGGTTTGTGTCGCTCAAACCGTCTATTGCATTTACCAACTTCAACTTTTCCACGACTGTCTGGGAAGCCTTCGTCCTTCTCTTAAGGTCTTCATAGGAGAGGAATTTTCCAATTTCTCTCTCTTTCATGACATTCTCTACTACTGCTCCACCTAGACCATTTATGGCGATTAAAGGAATTCTTATTTTTCCCTCTTCAATGGTAAATTTGAAGCCATCAGACTCATAAATATCTACTCCTAAGAATTCAAATCCTCTGGCATGCATTTCTAAGATTATCTCACTTACAGCAAGCTGGGATTTCTGCCTCACGTCTAGCTTCATCTCTTTTGAGAGTTCGTCTATTTTTTCTTTCACACCGTTCAGTGAGAGCATAAATTCCGAGTCAAAATCGTCTGCTTTTCTGGAAAGGTAAGCAGCGTAAAATGCGAGAGGATAGTGGACTTTAAAGTAAGCAATTCTCATTGCCATTGTCACATAGGCAACGGCATGGCCTTTAGGGAACATGTACTTTATTCTCCTGCAGGATTCTATATACCAGTCAGGAACATTGTGCTCCTTCATGAGTTTTGAATAATCTCCCCATGCTTCTGCTTCCTTACTTGGTCTACCTTTTCTTACAAATTCCATTATTTTAAACGCAGTTCCTTTTTCTATACCAGAATCAATGAGGTAGTTCATAATATCATCTCTAACTGATATTATTTCTGAAAGGGTAGCTTCTCCCTTACGGACAAATTCCTGGGCATTATTCAGCCAAACGTCTGTACCATGGGAAAGTCCGGATATTCTCACAAGTTCTGCAAATGTTGTGGGCATTGTATCTAAAAGCATCTGTCTTACGAACTGAGTACCAAATTCCGGAACTCCGTATGTCCCGATAACAGAATTAATCTGATCTGGAGTAACTCCCAGAGACTCAGTCCCTGAAAATATTTTTAAAGTTTCCGGGTCTGCCAGGGGAACATCATATATATCTACCCCTGTGTATTCCTGGAGGAGCTTTATGGTGGTGGGATCGTCATGGCCTAAAATATCGAGTTTTACAAGCTGCTCATCCATTACGTGGTAATCAAAATGGGTTGTAATAGATTCATTTTTTTCATCATTGGCAGGCTTTTGCACCGGGCAGAATTCATATATGGAATGCCCCTGAGGGACTACGATCATCCCACCTGGATGCTGTCCTGTTGTTTTTTTTGCTCCCTCGCATTTTTTTGCAAGTCTGATTATCTCGGCATTTCTTACAGAAATATTATGCTCTTCAAAATATTTTTTTACATATCCATAGGCATTTTTTTCAGCAAGAGTGGATATTGTCCCCGCTTTAAATACGTTTTCCTTACCGAAAAGTCTTTCACAGTATCTGTGTATTTCAGACTGATATTCACCAGAAAAGTTTAGGTCAATATCCGGAACCTTGTCTCCGTTGAATCCCATAAAAACTTCAAAAGGTATAGCATGCCCTTCTTTTTTGAGGTTTTTTCCACATTTAGGGCAGACTTTATCAGGAAGGTCTACTCCCGCCCCTTCTTTGTCCATAAATTCAGAGTATCTGCAATTTTCATCGGAGCAGATATAGTGAGGGTAAAGTGCATTAACTTCGGTGATATTCATCATGAATGCCACTAAAGAAGATCCTACAGACCCCCTTGATCCTACAAGGTAACCGTTGTCTAGAGATTCCTTTACAAGCTTCTGTGCAGAAAGGTATAGTACAGAGAATCCGTTTCCTATAATGGCCTTTAATTCTCTTTCCAGTCGCTGTTCCACTATTTCAGGAAGTGGATTCCCGTAAATTTTATATGCCTTCTCATATGTCATATCTTTTACTATTTTTTCGGCATTGTCTATCTTTGGAGGGTAAAATCCACTGGGTACCGGCTGTATTTTTTCTATTTCATCTGCTATGGCATTGGTTGATTCTATAACTATTTCTCTTGCAACATCTTCTCCGAGATATGAGAATTCTCTCAGCATTTCATTGGTGGTTCTAAAATAAAATTTGTTGTCTGAATTATACTGGTTTTCACGGAAAACACTTCCGCTTCCGTAAAGAAGTATACTTCTCACTCTGTGATCTTCTTCGTCTAGGTAGTGTACATTTGAAGTGGCTACAACTCTTTTATTCTTTGCCTTTGCCAGTTGATACAAAAACTTATTTGCCTTTTCTATATCATTAAAGGAGTTTATTGTTCCTGTGCCCTCCTTTTCATAGAGTTCACTGTAACTTTCTCTAGGCTGGAGTTCTATATAATCGTAAAAATCAATTTTTCTTTCAAGGTGGTCGAGATTATATCTGAAATAAGCTGAAGCCAGCTCCCCTTCATTTGCAAAGTGCATACTCATAACTGCAC
>NZ_JBFHGC010000402.1:0-2694 GCF_041583315.1 Ilyobacter sp.
AGGAAAGGGCTTCTAAAACATCCCCCTTATTTATGGCACCCCTGTTTTCCAGATCAGCTATTGTTCGGGCCACTTTCAGAGTTTTATCATAACTTCTGGCAGAGAGACCCAGGCTTTCAATGGCACCTTTCAAAATTTTTAAACTCTCACTGCCAAGCTTACAATATTTTTTTATATCTTTTTGAGTCATATTTGAGTTAAGCTTCCCCTCTTCCATTCTTTTCCCCTGCATTTCTCGGGCAGACTCCACCCTCTTTCTTATGGTTTCCGAAGACTCACCTTCTCCGTAGTTCAAAAGTTCCTCTGTTTTCAGTTTTTTAACTTCAACATAGAGATCCATCCTATCAATAATGGGACCGGATATTTTTTTCTTATAGTTATTTATCTGGTGCTGAGTACAGGTACATTTACCACCCTCCTCAAAAAGTAGCCCGCAATTACAAGGATTGCTGGCTAATACCAAAATAAAATCAGTGGGAAAGTCAACTCTGTAGGAAGCCCTTGTAATGGATATCTTCCTGTCCTCCACTGGTTGCCTCAGTGTTTCCAGGACATTTTTAGGAAACTCTGTAGCTTCATCCAGGAAAAGTACTCCTGTATGGGCCAATGTTATCTCCCCTGCCTTAGGAACCCTACCTCCCCCCACCAGTGCCACGACTGACGATGAGTGATGCGGGTTTCTGAAGGGTCTCTTGTTCACAATGGGAAAACTCCCATCCAAGAGTCCGTTGCTGCTGTATATCTTGGTGGATTCCACAATCTCTTTTTGGGTCATACTCGGCATGATGGTCGGAAGCCTTTTAGCAAGCATGGATTTCCCTGACCCCGGACTTCCCACCATAAACAGATTATGTCCCCCTGCTGCTGATATTTCAAGGGCTCTTTTGGCAGCATACTGTCCCTTTACCTCTTTGAAATCAAAAGCATCTCTGTTTTCTTTGCCTTCATATTCATCAGGGCAGTTTTCATTATACTCTTGTATTTTCCCCTCATCGATGAATTCCACCACCTCTCTCAGGCTTCTCACAGGCACAACCTCTATACCCTCTATCATCACAGCTTCTCTCATGTTTTCCATCGGAATAACTATCCCCTTGAGTCCTTTTTCCTTTGCACATATGACAGCATTTATGACTCCATTAGTCCTTTTTATATTTCCGCCTAATGACAATTCTCCTATGAACATATAATCTGAAAGTCTGCCATCCTCTTTTATATATCCGAAAGACCTCATTATCCCTATGGCTATGGGTAAGTCGAACTGAGGTCCCTCTTTTTTTATCCCTGCAGGGGAAAGGTTCACCAAAATCCTCTTGGGATTCATGCTAAAACCGCAGTTTTTGATTGCAGCCTTTACTCTTTCCCGGCTTTCTGATATTGCCGCATCTGCAAGACCTACTATATTAAAAACAGGCAGACCGTTGCTTATATCCACCTCGACTTCCACCTGATACGGGTCTATCCCCAGAAAACCCGAACTCAAAACTTTTGCAAGCATTTCATCACCTCACTGCATACTTTTATTCCTATATCTTTCTTTTACTCATAAAGTTTCCTTTTTTATTTTCACAGACACAGGTTCAAAAGAAATTATTCCGGAACCTCTGACAACAAAATAAATCTAATAAAAATAACAAGGAGGTAAAAAATTGAATCCTCTACCAGATAGATTAAAATTTATAAAAAAATTGATTTAAAACACTGTTTTTTATTAAAATCCTGTGTTAAACTTATATGTAGTAACTTTTATTTAGGAGGAGAATATATGAAAAAGATTTTTGCATTTCTGTTAGTTGTAATGATGCTGGCACTTACTGCCTGCGGTGGTAAAAAAGAAGCAGCAAAAGAAGAAACATTAAAAGTTGGAATAGTTCTTTCCATAGGAGGACTTGGAGATAAGTCTTTCAACGACTCTGCTTACAGAGGTCTAGAGCAAGCTAAAAAAGATCTAGGAATTGAGTTCAAGTATGTAGAGCCTGCTTCACCTGCAGAGGATGAGCAGTTCCTTAGAGAATTTGCTGAGGCTGGATATGACTTAGTTGTTGCAACTGGTTTTCTTATGAAAGATGCAACTGAAAAAATGGCTAAAGAATTTCCTGATGTTAAGTTTGCAATTATTGATGAGGTAATCGAGTTACCAAACGTATCTTCACTTGTTTTTTCTGAAGATGAAGGATCATTCTTAGTAGGAGCCCTTGCTGCCATGATGAGTGAGACTAATACTGTTGGATTTGTAGGCGGAATGGAAGTTCCTCTTATCAAGAAATTCCAAAGAGGATATGAAATGGGGGCTAAATACGTAAACCCTGACATAAAAGTTCTTGGACTATTTACTTCAGGACCAAACCCATTCAACGATCCTGTTAGAGGTAAGGAAAATGCACTTTCACTTATCAAACAAGGAGCAGACGTTGTATACCATGCAGCAGGAGGAACTGGTGTAGGGGTTATAGATGCTGCTAAAGATTCTGGTGTTTTCGCAATAGGTGTTGACTCAAATCAAGACAACGTTGCTCCAGGAACAGTTCTTACTTCAATGGTAAAAAATGTTGATATAGCTGTATATGATACTGTAAAACAGATTTTAGACAACGATTTCAGAGCTGGTGTCAATAGATTCGGAGTAGCTGAAAATGGTGTAGGAACTACTGATTTTGCAAATACAAAAGACGTTATCGGAGAAGAAAAATTAAA
>NZ_JBFHGC010000403.1:0-2691 GCF_041583315.1 Ilyobacter sp.
GCAGAATACGCCAGGATAGGGATAGTGGATAAGATATTTACCAGAGTAGGAGCCAGTGACGATTTGGTGGGCGGACAGTCTACATTTATGGTAGAGATGAGCGAAGTGGCCAATATAGTCAACAGTGCAACGGATAAATCCTTTGTGATCCTGGATGAAGTGGGAAGGGGAACCTCTACTTTTGACGGGATATCAATAGCCAGCTCAATAACAGAATATATCCATGACAGGATAGGATCAAAGACTGTATTTGCAACACATTACCATGAGCTCACTGAACTGGAAGGGAAGCTGGAAAGAGCTGCAAACTACAGGATAGAGGTGAAGGAGACAGAGAACGATGTGGTCTTCCTGAGAGAGATAGTAAAAGGCGGGGCGGATAAGTCTTATGGTATAGAGGTGGCCAGGCTTGCAGGTCTTCCTAAGGAGATACTGAATAAGTCAAAGATAACCCTTAAGTCTCTAGAGGCTAAGAGGGCACTTATTGAAAAGAAAATGAAGGGGGAGCAACTCTCTCTCTTTGGCGGAGCAATAGAAGCAGAAGAAATACCAGCGGAAGATGAAAAAAGAGTGCTGACTCTGGAAGAGGAAAAAGCCCTTGAGATCATATGTGACACAGATCTCAACAGTCTGACTCCCCTCGAAGCCCTGGTAAAGCTCAGCGAACTGAAAAAAATGTTGAAATAGGAGGCAGTTATGCTTAAGAAGGGTATCTACATTTTAGCGGGAATCCTCGTAATTGTTTTGGGATACTTGAACTATTTTAAAGAGGAAAAGGCCATTGAAGTAAAGGTAGATAACAAGGTGGAAACCTCTAATGTAACTTATGAATCACAGGGGTACCGTATAGAGGCGGGAACTCAGGTGGATGACATAGAAACCAAAGAGACCAGTTTTAAGCTGGCCAAGGCTTTTTTTGAAGAGATGAGTCTCAAGGGGGACAACGTACTTATAGACAGTCTGAAAAACCTAGTCCTCAACGGGAATATAGAGGGTGTAAGTGTAAACGGATGGAAATTTAATGCTGAAAATGCAAAATATGACAGCGATCTCGCTATAATACATTCAGACACTGGTGTGACTGCCTCCAATGAGGAAAAAAAGATAAAAGTTTCGGGAAAAAAATTTGAAACAGATATCAAAATGAGTTATGTGAACCTAGATGGAAATATAGAGATGGAAAGTGATAAAATAAGTCTAAAGGCTGACAAGGTGAGATACAGTGACGCAACCAAGACAGCAGAAATAACCGGGGATATCAGGGTGAAGGGTGAGAACCTCAGCAAGGACAGCCCGGGATCTCTTACGGGAATATTTAAAAAAGCCAAATATAATGTGGAAACAAAGATTTTAGAGGCCTGGGAACCCTTTGTGGTAAACTATGACGGAGTAAAGCTCTACGGAGAAAAACTTATTTATAACGAAAACACCGGAGATTTTCTCGTATCTAAAAATGTACGGGCTGAAAAGGACGGATTTACCCTCTATATGGACAGAATAGAGCATAAGTCAGCCCAGAATACTGTGATTTTCCACGGAAAAGTCCACGGGGGCGACAAAATCTACACACTGAAAGGTGACAACGGATATTACAACACAGTGAAAAAACAGGTGGAACTCAAGGGCAATGTAGTCATAACGTCAAAAGACGGAAAAGACCTGAGGGCTGACAGAGGATTGTATGATACCCAGACCAAGGTTTTATACGCCTACGGAGACAAAAAAGACGTGGTCTATAAATCTCCAGAGGGTGGAGTTGTTTCCAGAGAGATGATATACAATAGTGAAACTGAGGAACTGTTTTTAGATAAGACATATAAATTTGAGAACAAGGAATACACCAGCAAGGGACAGAAATTTTATTATAATAATCTTACAGGAGCCGGAAAAGCTGAAAAAGGCGATATAAAAAGCAAAGATTTTTACGGAAAAGGAGACCTCATAGAATTTAATACAAAGAAAAGATATTATGAGGCTACAGGGAATGCATATTTTGAAAATGCGGACTATTCTGTGGAAAGTGCCAGGCTCACATATGACCAGGTTTCGGGAAAGGTAGACGTCCCGGGAAAGTATACTGCAAAGGGAAAAATCAAAAAAGAAATATTTAAGGGCCTTGAGGCTACATACAACACTCAGACAGGAGATTTTGTATCTCCGGGAAGATTTGAGGGAGAAAACGCTGATTATAATTTTGAAGGTGTAGACCTCACATACAATAAGATTAGCGGAATAGGAAAGATAAACAGGGATATAGTTGTGACTGGAAAAAGAAATACCACAAAAATATCCGGCGACAGAGGAAACTTTAAAAGCGGTGAATTTGCAGATATAGTCGGCAATCTAATTGTAGACAACAAAGATCTTACCGCCACAGGAAATAAAGCGACCTACAAACAAAATGAAGGAAAGATTTATATTCCGGGAGAAATAAAACTCAAAGGGAAAAAATCTAAATTTGACGGAGATATGAGAGACGGAGTTTTTGATGTGGAAAAGTCCGTGTATACAGGAAAAGATTTCAGAGGTAAGAGTGATATGACTACAGCTAAGGGAGATACCATAAAATATTACACAGAGAAAGAGTCTTTTGAACTTCTTGGAAATGTAATACTTAAGGACCCTGAAACAGAAGTAAGGGGTTCTCAGGTTGAGTATTTTATAAAATCAAATGAGATATTTGCCCAGAAA
>NZ_JBFHGC010000404.1:0-2690 GCF_041583315.1 Ilyobacter sp.
ACTCTTTTGGAGGTGAATGCGATGCTGATAAATGAAAAAGAGATATTAGAACTGATAGATGAAGCTATAGAGGCTAGGGAAAATGCCTACGTAAAATATTCCGGATTTAAGGTCGGGGCGGTGGTTGTCGACGAGAAAGGCAATCATTACAGGGGTGCCAACGTGGAAAATGCTTCTTACGGCCTCACCAACTGCGGAGAAAGAACAGCGATATTTTCTGCTGTAAGTAACGGAATGAAAAAGATAGCTGCAATATGCATAGTGGCAGATACCACAGGACCTGTCAGCCCTTGCGGGGCATGCAGGCAGGTTATAAAAGAGTTTGCAAAAGAGGACACATCAATAATATTGTCAAATCTAAAAAAAGAGTATAGAGTTTTTTCTATAGAGGATCTTCTTCCCTATGGATTTGAACTGTAAAGAGCGGAATTTTCCCGCTCTTTTTTTCTGTTTAAGACAAAAATATACTGCTCTGGACATATTAATTTCCAAAATAAAAGAGAAATATATTGAAAAAAACCACTTCTGATTATAGAATAGGTAAAAATAACTTTTAAAAGGGGTAAATAATGGAAATAATTATTCTGGGAATAGGAATGTTTGCAGCGGGGTTTATAGACTCAATAGTTGGCGGTGGCGGACTCATAAGTGTACCAGCACTTTTAATGACTGGAATGCCCCCTCATATGGTATTGGGTACCAATAAGATGGCAGCTTCTTTAGGGAGTTTCACAAGCAGTTATGAGTTTTTTAAAAGCAACAAACTGAACAAAGAACTGCTTAAAATGCTCATCCCATTTGCATTTACAGGAGCAGTTTTAGGAGTGGTGACAGTGCAGTATATCTCTCCTAAGGTACTTGAAATTCTTATTCCTTTTATGATTTTTTCAGTTGCCATATACACAGTGGTATCAAAAAAAGTGGGAATGACAAACGACTATAGAGGAATAGACTTTAAAAATAGTATGTTTGGAAAGCTTCTCACCTCCGCACTGGGATTTTATGATGGGTTTTTCGGTCCCGGAACAGGAACATTTTTTATGTTCGGACTTGTTAAAATATTTAAGTTTGATTTTACTGTAGCAACTGCAAATACAAAGGTTTTAAACTTTACAACGGGCTTTGCGGCACTTTTGACATTTATATTTAACGGGCAGGTAAATCTCAAATATGGTGCCATATCTGCAGTGTTTATAATTATAGGTTCTAAAATGGGTGCTAAAATGGCGATAAAAAACGGTGCTAAGTTTATAAAACCTATTTTTGTAACTATGTCCCTTGTGATGGCATTTAAGATGGCTGTCAGTTTATAAAAATAAAATTAATGTGAAACTTTCTTTAAATATTTTTTGAGGAAGGAAATTGTTGTAGTATTATAGAGCATATAGGGGGAATTATGGAAAAGGAATATTTTGATAAAATATATGAGGTCTATACAGGGATAAAAGATGATATAGAGAAAAGACTGGGAGAGTTTAAAGATATCTGGTTTTCCGGGAACAATGAAGATATTCATATAGAGCTTTCTTTCTGCGTACTGACACCTCAGTCTAAGGCCAGAAATGCATGGAAGGCTATAACTGCACTTAGAGACAGCCGTCTTTTATTCACAGGTGAAGAGGAAGATATTGTAGAATATCTAAACATTGTGAGATTTAAAAACAACAAGGCCAAAAACCTGGTTCTTTTAAGAGAACAGATGAAAAATGATGATGGTGAAATTATAACAAAGGATTTTATTGACAAAATCGGTGATGTTTTTGAAATGAGAGAGTGGCTTGTAAAGCATGTGAGAGGGATAGCCTATAAGGAAGCCAGTCATTTTTTGAGAAATGTAGGCTTCGGAGATGATATAGCTATACTGGACAGACATATTCTGAGAAACCTTGTGAGACTAGGAGTCATAGAAGAAATTCCTAAGACCATAACCGGTAAAAAATACAAGGAGATAGAGGAAAAGATGAGGAAATATTGTGATAAAACCAGTATTCCAATGGACAACTTTGACCTTTTGCTGTGGTATTTAGAGGCGGGAGAAATATTTAAATAATCTTTTTAATGTTATATATTGTCTTACAAAATTTTTAATTTTGAGGTGATGTCGATGTCTGTTACAAAAAATGAGTTTAAAGAGATGCTTGAAAAAAGCAGGGGAAAGCTTAAAAAATTGTTGGGAAAAGGAAAAGAATTAAAAAACAAGGATAAACAGTTTAAAGTTAAGAAAAAAGAGCTCAGAGAGAAACCGGATTATGATATTTTTCTTCAATAAAAAAGACCCGAATGGGTCTTTTTTAATTTCAGTTATTAATCAGATTTTTTATCTTTTGATATATCCCCTATAGACCGCCCCTGGTGGTCATGGAAATCCTCGTGTTTACTCACCCCTATAATCTGAGATGAGTAGATGCTGGCGTGTCCTGAAAAAAGATAGGCCACTATACAGGCTATTCCTGCAAAGATACCTGTGTCACCTCCGAAGAGTTCCATTGCCATTACAGTACAGGCTATAGGTGTATTTGAAGCTGCTGCAAACACAGCTACAAATCCCATTCCCGACATGAGGGCCATAGGAAGAGGGATCACCTCAGAAAGGGAGTTTCCCAGGGCAGAACCTATGAAAAAGAGGCAGGTCACCTCACCACCCTTGAAGCCAGACCCCAGAGTTATTGCTGTGAATAATATTTTAAAAG
>NZ_JBFHGC010000405.1:0-2687 GCF_041583315.1 Ilyobacter sp.
TAGGAGATGCCAAGGTGGACAAGACAAACAGAGAAATAATGGACCGTCTGAAGGAGATGGAGATACAGATAGAAGAGGACTCTAAGAAGAATTTCAGGGAACTCACAGATTCAAAAGAACCTAAAGTTATTCTTAAAGGAGAATACACAGTTAGGGTAAGTGACTCTAAAATGGTTATGTTGATTGTAAAAAACAGGTATTTTTTAGACGGTTATGACGTCCATATAAAAACCTATAGTTACACTCTTTCTCCTGTAGACGGGAACTTCTATTCTCGTGAGAGTATATTTATAAATCCATCAGAGGGAGTCTACCAGGTGAAAAATTTTATTAAAAATGAGATTCGTAACAGGGTGCGTCAGACTAAGACAGGAGAGTCTGTTAATATTTATCTAGGCGATATCATATTGGATATGGATTACGGAGGATTTTATTTTGATGGAAAAAATCTCGTTGTAGAGGTAGTAGTGAAGGGAGCCCCCCCTTATTATGACGGATGGAAAAAATTTAAAATACCTCTGGAAAGTATAAAAGAGTATATAAAATATGATATGAGAAGTGAGCTTGAAACCACTTATTTTAAAAATATACAGTTGAATCATCAGTTGCTTTCAGAGTATAATCTACTGAGAATTTAGGAGGCTGAAGTATGAAAAAGATAATATTTTTTATCGCTATATTTATCACTTTTCAAGGTGTATTAGCAACAGAAACAAAAAGCTCTGAGGTAAAACTGGAGAATAAGCTTCTCATAGTTGATGGTAAAATCCCTGTTTTTTATAGTAACGGAAAGTATATTGGAGATTCTAGCAGCAGGGCAAAGGGGAGCTTCACAGCCCTTATGGAAATGGTAAAGATGGAAGCAAAGAGAAATTTTCTTGAGAATCCAGATGAAAAAAACTCAAAATTTATTTTAAAAAGTGATTTTAAAAAGATAAAAAATGAGAATCAAATTGAAAGTTATTCAGTAAAAAGTTTTTATTATACCGGAGGAAAGCACGGTATGGTATTAGAGGAAGGGTATAATTTTAAAGATGGAAGGGAGATCTTTCTAGAAGATCTGTTTAAGAATAATATCAATTATAGAGGTCTAATAAAACAAAAGGTGGAAGAACAGATAATAAAATACGGCGGGGACCTTTATTACAGCGATATTGATATCCCAGACGACGGATACAGCTTTTATTTCAAAGAGGATTCTTTGGTTATTCTATTCAACCCCTATACCCTGGCGTCTTATGAAGCCGGAGTAATAACTTTTGAGATCCCGGTTTCAGAAATTTCAGCCTTCATGAAAATCTAGATTTTTATTGGCCTGATATATGGTCATATAAGTGTTTATTTATTTGGAATATCATAGCTCATCAAAAAAAATATTGACACTGTTTTAGCTTTGTGGTAAAGTAGTTGTCAACAACAGAGAAACATTTGAACCAAAAGAGAAATACATAAATCCTTGAATAAAGGGTTTACCCATCAAGAGAGGTGTAGGGACAGGCCCGGCGATACCTCAGCAACCTACCTATTCAGGTGTGGTGCTAATTCCTGACAGATGGCAATAGGGCTAATTTTAGAGTAACCAACCCTTTCATCTGACACAGATGAAAGGGTTTTTTTTTACCCAAAAACCCATTGCCTCCAATTTATCTTACTTTTATAGAAGTCTCATAAGAAGACTTGCATAAATACTATTAAACATATAAATCAAGGGGGAATAAAACATGGCTTACAAATTTGAAACTTTACAATTACACGGAGGACAGCAACCAGACCCGACTACAGGATCAAGGGCTGTGCCTATTTATCAGACTACTTCTTACAACTTCAAGAGTACAGAACATGCGGCAAAACTTTTTGCTTTAGAAGAGCCTGGAAACATATATACAAGAATAGGAAATCCCACTACAGCTGTACTAGAAGAGAGAATTGCTCTTTTAGAAGGAGGGGTAGGGGCCCTGGCAGTAGCTTCCGGAACTTCTGCAGTGACTTATTCTATCTTAAATGTGGCAAGATGCGGCGACGAGATAGTGGCTTCGAATAATCTTTACGGAGGGTCTTTTAACCTTCTTTCAAATACAATAAATGATTTTGGAATTAAGGCCAGATTCTTTGATCCTGCCAACCCAGAGGAGATAAGAAAGTTAATAAACGAAAAAACAAAGGTAGTATTCATCGAAAGTCTGGGAAATCCCAGCGGTGAAGTATTAGATATCCAAAAGATAGCAGAGATAGCACATGAATATGGTCTTCCGCTTATTGTGGACAACACCTTTGCCACACCTTACCTTTTGAGACCACTGGATCACGGAGCGGATGTCGTAGTATATTCTGCCACAAAATTTCTGGGAGGTCACGGGACTACAATCGCCGGTCTCATAGTAGACGGAGGTAAGTTTGACTGGAAAAATGAGAAGTTTACAGCCTTTAACGAACCGGATCCAGGTTATCACGGGTTAAAATATTCTGACCTCGGAGCTTCTGCCTACATACTGAAGACAAGAGTAAAACTTCTTAGGGATACAGGAGCGGCACTTTCACCTTTCAGCTCTTTCCTGATTTTACAGGGAATAGAGACATTGTCTCTAAGGATAGAGAGACATGTGGAAAATGCCAGAAAGGTGGCACAATTTCTGAAAGCCAGCGAGGATGTAAACTGGGTAAGTCATCCTGAATTGAGCGAAGATGAA
>NZ_JBFHGC010000406.1:0-2668 GCF_041583315.1 Ilyobacter sp.
CACGCCTTTGCTGAAAACTGCTTTAAAGATAAAAATAGCAATTGTGACCCTGTACTCCTGGCAGAGTTTATCTTTATTGTTTTCATTATTTCTTTATCAGTTATACTACCAGATCACCTTTCTGAGACTAAATGGGATATGAATATGTTCCCATCTTCAGAACATATCTTCGGAACTGATGATCTCGGAAGAGATATATTTTTCAGAACTATAAAGGGAACTAAAATATCAATGACCATAGCAATAACAGGAGGTCTGATCGAACTCTTTATATGATATGGAAGAAAACTGTAGTAAAGAAAATAAAGAGGAGAAAAAAGGCGGAGTTTTTTCAAAACTTTTTAAAAAAAAATAGGTGAATCGACAAAAAAGTTTCGGAGATAAAAAACTCGTCTGCTGAAGTGTTAAAAGAATTAAGAAGCTTGTTTTTTAATTTAAAGAGGTGTTTTTTATGCAAAAAGAAGGGATAGTCTTAAAAATAGAGGGTGACACAGCCTATGTAAATGTAAAACCTGCTCATAAAGGCGGGTGTGGGAGCTGTGGCAAGTGTAAAGTGAAAGAGAGTGAGTTTGTTATAGAGATGGATCTTCCTGATTTTCCTATTGATGCAGGTGACAGGGTTCTTCTGCATATGGAGGACAGCTCTGTATATTCTGTAGGGCTCTTTCTTTATGTTGTACCTCCGCTTTTTATGATACTGGGGTATCTGACAGCACAATTTTTTGGTGCAGGTGAGGGACTCGGGATATTTGTGAGTTTTCTTTTCCTAATTGTTGCTTTTTATCTGATAAGATACTTTGACAGGAGTCGAGGAAAAAAGCTTATTAAAAACAATATGAAGATAATAAAAAGAATGTAAAAAAAATCCCCTCAATAATCAGGGGATTTTTTAAGTTAATTGTATTTGATATTATTGATATTACTTGATTTTAAATCCATCTTCTGTTTTTGTCACAAGACCGTTTTTAAGAAGATTTCCCATAGCCCTTTTAAAGGCCTTTTTACTCATACCCAGCATTTTTTCGATTTTATCAGGTGAACTCTTATCATTCAGAGGAAAGATATTTCTGTAGAGTTTCATTTTTTCAAGAAGCTTTTCAGCATCCTTGTCCATCTGCTGGTGCAAAAGTGCTCTAGGACTGAGGTCGAGCTTTCCGTCTTCTCTGACTCTGATCACTCTGAGCTCTAATTCCTGTCCTACTTCATATTCCTCATAGCACTCGCTTTTAGGAATAAGTCCGAAATATCTGTCATCTACAGCTACAAAAATACCGATGTCTTTTTGAATTCTGTAAACTGTAGCTGAAACAAGGTCGTTTGCCTTATAATCTTTGCAAGGTAAAAGGAACTTGTAAATCTGCATTGTAGCAGAAAGTCTTCCTTTTTTATCTTCGTAGAGACCTACCAGATACTTGTTTCCTAATTTTATTTTTCCTTCTTCCTGACCTCTTGGAAGGAGGATATCTTTATTTAATCCCCAGTCAAGGAAAGCCCCTATTTCAGTGATGTCCACAACTTCAAGTTTTGAAAGTGCTCCTACCACTGCATAGGTTTTTCTCAATGTGGCGATAAGCCTGTCCTCAGAATCACGGTAGATGAAGACATCTAGATAGTCTCCAGGAGCTACCTCCATATTTTCAATTTCATTATTAGGCAAAAGGATATTATCTTTGGGATTGTCTGTCTCGGCATCCATATACACACCGATACTGGCAATGTTATTTACTTTCATCTTTTGTCTTTTTCCTATTTTTATCATATTACACTCCTTTGAATAACAAATACCCTGTATTATACAATTATTTAGTAAATTTTACAATGTAAAACTTATTGTAAATATTGGCACGCTGACTATATGCAGGTCTGAAAAAGTTGTTTCTAATATACAGAATAAAAAAAATGGATTATAATAGATTATAGCATAAGATTGTCAAAAACGATTTTCAAAAGGAGATATTTAATGGATAAAATAGCTGTCATATCAGATATTCATGGAAATATACCTGCTCTGGAAGCTGTTTTAAAAGATATAGAAGATAAAAAAATATCCAGAATATTTTGTCTTGGAGACCTTGCAGGAAAAGGTCCTGGTTCTTGTGAAGCAGTTGATATTATAAGGAAAAAATGTGAAATAGTGGTAAAGGGAAACTGGGAATATTTCATATCAGAGCAGGAAGATAATGAATTTGAAGAAGTCTTGTGGCACAGGGGGGTACTGGGAGAGAAAAGACTGAAATACCTAAGGGAACTCCCCCTATACCACGAGTTTTATATGAGCGGAAAACTGGTAAGAATATGCCACGCCTCACCAAAGGATGTCTTAAAGAGAGTCCACGCCACAGCGAGCTATGATGAAAAAATGGAACTTTTTGAAGCTCCTGAAGATTCAGAAATAGATTCAGATGTGGTAATATACGGTGATATTCACGGAGCCTATTCGCAGTGTTTTGATAAAAAAATGATTTTTAATGTAGGCAGTGTGGGAAATCCCCTTGAGATGACTCTGGCTTCCTACGGAATAATAGAAGGAAAATATAAAGGCCTGGATGAGGGATTTTTTTCCATGGCTTTTGTATGAGTACCATATGATATAGAGCTGGCTGTACAGTATGGCAGCGACAAGAAAATACGGGCTTTGGAGTTTTTTATAAGTGAGCTGAGGTCAGGG
>NZ_JBFHGC010000407.1:0-2661 GCF_041583315.1 Ilyobacter sp.
CATTGCATGGGAAAAAGTAATTATAAAAGTTATTAAGAATATAAATTTTTTCATAATATTTGACCTCCTTTTTGAAAATATAACCAGCATTAGCGACAGGTTATCGCTGAAAGATTTGTATAGTTTTAAAACTATCTGAATAAGAATTATATTTGTTAATTTATGAATAAATCATTCTCATATGTTAATAATTTTATTTTAGCTTGCGACAATTCCTTTTTTTATATTCTGATAGATATATTTTATTTGTTTTTATTCCTGTATTTATACTAAAAAAACCTCCGATTTAAAGTGAAATTCCACTGAAAATAGGAGGTTTAAGTAAATTTTAAAATCATTTTATTGATTCATTTTGTCTAAAGAATTAATCCATAAATAATAGTAGAAATTAAGGTTAGGGTAAATCCTATTGCAGATTCATAGGGTATCAATTTAAATCTTTCCTTCAGAGAGGTATTTGTACAACTTGCTGTTGTATGGAAAAAGGATCCGTGGGGTAAATGGTCGAAGACTGTTGCTCCGGCATGTACCATTGCTGCTCCGTAAAGAGCTTTTATTCCAGATCCAATAATTATGGTGGCAAATGTGGCTGATGCAACAGTAGTGGCTGCAGTAGTAGAAGCTGTAGCTGCAGACATGAACACTCCGGAAATCGGCGCAAGAATAAACTCAGGGAGATCTGTCTTATTCAATATATCAATAGTCAGATCTTTAATGGTGGAGTTTTTAATTATACCTGAAACAGTACCGGTTCCCAATAAAAGTATAGCTACATCTGTCATTTTAGATAGTCCATACTGAATATAGTCTTTAAAATGTGACTGTTTCCCCATGGCAAGACACCCAATGGCTCCTCCCAATGGCAGTGCTACTAAAGGATCAACATAAATACCAGTCACAGGACCCAGTGCTAAAAGAATTATTGTAACGACTGGTCCAACTATTGCTGTAGAAAACAGAGGGAGATTTTTTTCAAGTTCCTTTTCGTCTGTTTCATAAACAAGCTCTCCATTTTTTATTAAGGCTTTGGCCAAGATACATGTAGCGATAACCCCAAATATTGCTGGGATAATATTTGCAGCCATTAAAGAGGAGAGCTCTATTCCAAAATTTTGTGAAGCTGCGATTGTATTAGAATTTGGAGAGATTATATTTCCTGACTTTCCTCCTCCGATCATTGCCAAAAGTACTGATAACCTTGAAAGATTCAATCGTTTTGCAATAGTTATAGCGATTGGAGATACTGTGATTACCGCCACGCTTATAAAAACTCCTACAGCTGTAAGAATCATTGTGGCAAGGGTTAGAGCAAGCAAAGCTCTCTTGGCTCCGAGTTTAGCTATAATTGTTTCTGCTATTTGTGATGCGGCTCCAGATTCTATTAATACTCCTGCCAGGACTCCTGCAGTAAGAATTCTTAGAATAGCCGGAGTTATTCCCATTGCTCCTTCTACCATTAATGAAACTGTATGAGGGAGAGATGCTCCACCTACAATTCCACCTGTAAAAGCACCTAAAATGAGGCTGTATACAGGATTATTTTTCTTTATTATTAAGATTATAGATAAGGCTAATCCTATCATCGCTCCAAATGCTGAGACTTGCATATCTCTCCCCTCCTTCAAAAATTATTTGAATTTTTAATATTATAAATTCCACTGATAACCACTAATTTTTTAAATCAAAATAAATTTCAAAAAAATAAAGTGGTGCAGTCAAAATGATACACCACAATTTTAATACATTTGTTCCATTTACTGCAACAACTCTTTATAAATTTCTATTATATCTTCTTTGCTGGGCTTATGATAAGTATTTGAAGGACTGCCGCTATTTAGAGCATCTTCTGCCATTTTGTCTATTTGAGACAAAAATTCTTCTCTGTTGATTCCTAGGTCTAAAATTTTAGGGATTTTAATATCGGCACAGAGTTTTTTTACTTCTTTTACTCCCAAGGCTGCCAATTCATCGTCAGACAGATTGCTATCGTCTATTCCCATAGCCCTTGCCACTTCTGCAAATCTATCTATTTTACCACCAATTGCAAATTCCATACAGTTTCCTAATAAAATTGCATTTGAGACACCATGGGAAACATGAAACAGTGCCCCTATAGGCCTAGACATTCCGTGAACCAGAGTTACAGAAGAATTATTGATTACCATCCCCGCCTCCATTGCGGCTATCATCATCTGGCTACGAGCCTCTTTATTTTCTCCATCATTGAAGGCCGTTCTCAGATTCTTTGAAATTCTTTTGATTGCAGAAAGTGCGAGGTTGTCGGTTAATGGTTGATTTTTTACAGAAGTATAGCCCTCTATAGCATGAGTCAGTGCATCGATACCTGTAGCAGCAGTTACACCAGGCGGAACAGTCAAAGTCAAAGAAGGATCCACAATAGCAACTTCCGGAATCAGGTAAGGACTTCCGATAAGCATTTTTACGTCAGTTGCAGTGTCTGTAATAATTGTAAATTTAGTGGCTTCAGAACCTGTTCCAGATGTTGTAGGTATAGCTGCCAAAGGAGGCATGGGATTTATAACTTTACCCAATCCCATATAATCACTTATTTTTCCAGGGTTGGTTGCCATTAAACCTATGGCTTTAGCTGCATCAATGGGACTCCCTCCCCCTATAGCAATTAAAAAGTCACATTTTTCA
>NZ_JBFHGC010000408.1:0-2661 GCF_041583315.1 Ilyobacter sp.
CATATCTATACTTGACATTCCACGTAGGACAGCCACAGCATTTTCTCTGCAGGTATTGTACCCACAGCTGGCACAGTTTAGTTCATCCACCTTACTGAATTTCCCCATTTTAATAAGAATTCTTTCTATTTTTTCCTCATTGATTTCGATCTCTTTTATAGGATTTTTAGAGATGGTTTTTTTCAGATCTTTCTGCGAAAGAAGACACTCTGCAGGAGATTCCTGTGTCTTTGCCGACATAAGGTAATCTTTTACATTCTGAAGTCTTGAAAATATAGAAGAGGAGATATGGTGACCTCCGGGACCCCCTATACAGCTTTTCTTACAGGCACTCACCTCTATACACGAGTTTCCTATATTTCCATTTATTATTTCCTGGAATATCTCTTTGCATTCATCTACTCCGTCGATTCTCATGGAAATAAGACCTTTTTTAGAGATCTCATACTTTATTCCCTCTAAGATACCTCCTACAATCGGGTATTGTTTACCCCTGGCAGATCCGTATTTATCAGGGTCAGATGTCGGGAGTTCCAGATAGTCTATTCCCTTCTCAGAGAGCCAAAGGACTATCTCATCAAAGGTCAGCACAGCGTCTATAATTCCGGCATTTTCTCTGGAGATAGCCTCACATTTTTTTGACACACAGGGACCTAGAAACACTGTCAGGTCATTGGGTCGCTCTTTTTTTAATAACTTTCCGTGGGCGATCATAGGAGATACAAAAGGGATGAGATTATCCACAAGAGTCGGGTAATATTTCTGTATGAGAAATACCACTGAGGGGCAGCATGTAGTTATAAAAGCCCCTCCTTCCTGAGATGAAAGGTATTTTTCATAAGCCTGTGAAACTAGATCTGCTCCCACAGCAGTTTCTTCTATTTTGTTGAAACCCAGCTTTTTTATGGCAGAAATAAGACGTGGGGAGTCCTCGAAGAATCCTCTGAATGACGGAGCTATAGATATATTTACATTTCTCCCGGAAGAGATGGCGTTCTTTACAAAATCAAGATCAGACATTATATTTCTTGCATTTTGAGGACAGATTGCAAAACACTGGCCACAAGCGATACATTTATCTTCCATGATGTGTGCCTGGTCATTTTCTATTTTGATAGCTTTTACTTCGCATTTTCTCACGCATTTATAACAGTGCTTACAGTTGGCTTCGGAAAAATTCATTACTTGCATCAAATCACCTTTTTTATAATATTTTTAAAGAATTCAGCGGTATTTTGGGGAGAGAGAGAAAAAATGCCCTCTTCACCCTCTACTGTAACAGATACAGCTTCAGTGCAGTTGCCTAGACAAAATGAAGCCTTCAAGACTATTTTATCCTCCATATGAAACTCTTTTATGCATTTTTGCAAGGTCTGGATCACTTGTTCAGAGCCTTTTATATGACAGGCACTTCCTACACATACTTTTAAAACCATATTATTCACCTCGATAAATTTTAAGAACATACTTAATTATATTTTTCACGCAGGAAAAAGTCAACTTAACAGTAAATAAAAAAAATGATATAATCACTAAAAGAGGTGATCTGATGAAAGACAACATAGCTCTCATTGGTTTCATGGGAAGCGGAAAGACCACTGTTGGCAGGCAGTTGGCAAGGGCCCTTGAAATGAAATTTGTAGATATAGACAAATTGATAGTAGAGAGAGAAAGTAAAAATATTTCAGAAATATTCAGTGAAAAGGGTGAGGAATATTTTAGAAAGCTGGAAAAACAAATAGTAATAGAAGAATCTAAAGACAATAATGTGATTATCTCTACTGGCGGTGGAGTTATTATAGATAATGACAATATAAAGAATCTGATAAAAACCTCTTTCGTGGTGTTTTTGGACTGTGAGGTAGAATGTATATATAACCGTGTGAAAAGAAGAAAAAACCGTCCTCTTCTCAATGTTGAAAATATGTTTGAGACTATACAGGAGCTTTATGAAAAGAGAAAGGTTCTTTACAAAATATCTTCGGATTTCAGGGTGGAAATAAACAGTGAGACAAATATATACGACACTGTTGACAAGATAAAGGAGGCTTATATTAGAAGCTGAAAACAGATAATTGATGTCTCTAAATATTTAAACTTCTTTTGTCCATAAATAAAGGAAAAAAACCTAAAAAAGAGTAGCTGTAAAATAAAGAGGTGAAGAAATATGAAAAGAATATTTGCAGTTTTCTTTTTATTATCAACAGTTCTTATGATAAGCGAAATATTTTAGAAGTGGGCACAGGGGGAGATACTCATGAGAGAAATAAAAATAATATCAAAAGAGAAAAAAGAAGAGATGGAAAGCAAGCTAGAAGAATTTCTGAGCGATAATGAAAAAGAGATAGTAGACATACAGTTTTCTGTAGGGGACGGAATGTATCATGCCCTTATAATTTATAGAAAACCTTGCAGTGAAGGGTAAAATCCCTTCATTTTTTATTAGTTGATCTTAATTTTGATTGAATTACTGAATTTATACGAAATCTGTTACTTTTCCTTGATGAAAAGTAACCAAAAATCAAGCCTTGTCTTGTCCAAGCTAAAATATAATAAATTTTACTAAAAATACAAAACTCGCTTCGCTCAGACATTGTATTTTCTTTACGCAAAATTTATTATATTTCTTCACGCTTGTCCTGCGAATAGGCACTTTAAGAC